>DATDZX010000001.1:0-26262 GCA_036516715.1 Minisyncoccota bacterium
GCCTGAAGGAGCAACGCCGATTGATTTCGCTTATGCCATCCATACCGATCTTGGCCACGCTTTGAGAGGGGCCAGGGTTAATGGCAAAATGGTTCCCATTGATTACAATCTTAAGAATGGCGACGTTGTTGAGATTGTGAAGGGAAAAGAATTAAAACCATCGAGGGATTGGCTTAATGTTGTAAAAACGACTGAAGCCAGGAGAAGAATACGAGGCTGGTTCTTATTAGCTCAGAAGGGAAAGTAAGCTCCTCCCATAAAGACTTTAATAAAATAGCCTGACTCATAATTTTCACTGTGATATATTGTTAACGTGGTTAGAGAAAATAAAAAAATTATTATAATCGGCGGAGGTCTTGCAGGCTTAGCCTTAGCGACTGAGCTTGTTGATGAGGGTTTAAATGTAATGGTGCTCGAAAAGCATCAAAGGTTAGGCGGCAGAGCAAGCAATACCTTTGACAGAAAAATGGATGAGCCAGTGCCAATAGGTCCCCATGTATTTGTAACCGCTTATAATAATTTTAGACGTTTTCTAGGTAATATTGAGTCAGAACATTCAATCTCGTGGGAGAGGAAGATATTTATCGAAATTGTATACCACAAGCAACATCATCAATTTAGAATATCTCACATCCCTCGGCCTTTCTATATGCTCCCTTGGATTTTGCGCTACCCATTTATTAGTTGGCGAGACAAATTAAGTCATATTCGCTTAGCCATAAAAATCTCTTTTACTTCTGATAGAAAACTAGAAAGATTGGACGATATAAATACTTGTGAATTTCTTACTCAGCTCGGAGTAACTGAGAATTCTATAAACAAATTTTGGAGATTTTTCGTATTAAGCCTTCTAAATGTCCCTATAGAAATTTGCTCGGCAGCAGAATTCGCCTTACTAATGAAACACTGGTCACGCTTAAAAAATAGGAAGTTTGGCTTTGCAAAAGTCGGCTTAGGAGATGTCTTTGTAAAAGCCGCCAAACAATATATTGAAAGCAAAGGAGGATCGGTAAGGCACAATACTTCAGTCACGAAAATATCTTTCAACGAAGATGGTCAAATTGACCATTTATTAGTTCACAATGGTGACAATGCTGAGAAATTAGAGGCAGATGTTTATGTCTCAACTTTAAATCCGGTAGATTTAAGAGGGCTTTTGCCGAATGACCTTCGCTTTTCAGATTTTTTTGCAAATCTAAACGCCTTTGAGCCAGTTTCTTATATATCCACCAATCTGTGGTTTGACAAGAAGGTCAGTCGAAAAAAGTTTTGGGCATTGCTTAATGATTCACTGACCCCACAGTGCATCAATACTGATTTTTATGACCAGAGCAATATTTACGCGTCAAGAGAAGGTAACTCATATATCACAAGTAACATCATCTTCAGCAAACAATATGAAAACATGAGCGACGCTCAAATAATAGAAAAAACAATTGAAGAAATAAAAGGAACATTCCCACATTTTGATGGTAAACTAATACATTCTCATGTCCACAGAATTCCTTATGTAGTTTACGCGCCATTGCCAGGAATGAGAAAACATAAATTACCCCATAGCACCCCCATTGCGAATTTGTACCTTGCAGGAGACTGGACGTCCAAAGAACTAACTCAATGCATGGAATCTGCCGTCAGGAGTGGATACAGATGTGCTGAGACAATATTAGAATCTTACGGCATCTACAAGAAAATAGGTGATTATGCTATTCGCTGAGATTATTTAGAGCCATAGCCACCAGGAGAAGATTTAACAAGCCAAGATCAGCAAGAAATACAGAAAGAGTTAATTATCAATCAATAATAACCTTAGCGATCTTATTCAACTCCTCAAGATTACCGAATTTGATAACAATCTTTCCTCCAAAAGTGGCTCCGCCTTGGATTAAGACCGGAACCTTCAGTGTTTCTTGAAGATTTTTTTCCAGCTCGTTAAATTTAGAATCATTCCGAACAAATCCCTGAGCCTTTTTATGGCTCGAGGCAATCTGCTCGATATCTCGAGAGGTCGCCACGCCAGCTAAGATCTGCTGGTACATCGCTCTTTGCTTGCTTGGATCATTAAAAGCCAGCAAAGCCTTAGCATGAGCCTTACCAATCTTGCCTTCCTTTAGAGATTCCTTCATATCTTTCGGCAGATTGAGAAATCTGATGGTATTGGCCACGGCTTCTCTTGATTTAGAAACCTTCTCCCCTATTTCTCTCTGGGTAAGACCAAAGTCTTTCATTAATCTTTCGTAAGCCTCCGCCTCTTCCATTGGGTTAAGATCTTTTCTTTGGACATTCTCGATCAGCGCCACTTCCAGGCGGTCCCTCTCTTGAGGAAAGTCATCCCTGATTATGACCGGGACATGAGGCAGGCCGGCTAATTTAGCCGCCCTTAATCTTCTCTCGCCAGCAATGAGCTGGTAAGAGACTTCAAGGCCCCTTTGAGTCTTTTTCTCAACTTTAGTTACTAAGAGGGGCTGTAGGATACCGTACTTTCTGACTGAACTGGATAGCTCCTTAATGCTTTCTTCGTCAAAGTCCTGCCGGGGCTGGTCGGGATTGGCTTCAATCTTGGTGACTTCAACATAAAAGACATTCTCCTTCTGAACTTGGGGAGTGGCTCCGTTGGGCGGAGGGATGAGAGAGTTTAAACCTTTACCGAGTCCGAATAGTTTTTTCATGAAGTATATTGGATTATCTCTTGAGCCAATTGGCGGTAGGCCTTGGCTGCTTTTGAATCAGGATCGAATTGGAGGATAGTCTTGCCATAGCTTGGCGCCTCCGCCAAAGTAACGGTTCTTGGAATCACTGCTTCAAAGACCCTTCCCGGGAAATTCTTATGAACCTCGTTTAAGACCTGGTTGGCCAACTGGTTCCTCTTATCATACATTGTAAGGACTACGCCCAGAACTTGCAAATCGGGATTCAAGCTCTGCCTGACCAATTCAATTGTATGGAGCAACTGGCCCAATCCTTCTAAAGCGAAGTATTCACATTGGACTGGAATTAAAACTCTTTCAGCGGCCGCCAAGGCATTGACCGTCAGAAGACCCAAGGAAGGTGGACAGTCAATTAGGATATAGTCGTAATTGGAACGAACATGGTTTAAGACATTCTTAAGGCGCATTTCTCTTTCTTCCATCGAAACCAATTCAACGGTAGCCCCGGCTAAGCTTTGGGCCGCCGGCAGGATATCAAATCCGAATATAGATGTTTTCTTAATGATGGGCTGAGCATTCTGATCATTTATCAAAGAATGATAGATATTAGGATCATTGTGCTGGAGAGATATGCCCAGCCCCCCGGTGGCGTTAGCTTGAGGATCCATGTCGACTAACAAAACATATTTACCAAGAGCAGCAAGATAGCTTCCAATATTTAAACTAGAAGTAGTTTTCCCAACTCCGCCCTTTGCATTACAGATAGTGATGACACGAGCCATTGATTTTACTATATCACCTACCATATTTTTCGCAACCTATTTTTCTTGAAAAAGAGGGTGGGAAATGGTAAAATATTTAAAAGCCCGGGTGGCGAAATTGGCAACCGCAGCGCACTCAAGATGCGCCGACCGCAAGGTCTTGAGAGTTCGAGTCTCTCCCCGGGCACCACAAACGAACTAAACGGCTTTTTCGGTGGATACAAGCGGACGGCGCAAAGTAGTTCAGACTAATTCAAGCATCCTGCACACATTGATTATTCATGGGGCAGTAGTAAAATAAATGTTATGAAACATAAGAAAACTCAATACTATATTTCTTACGAGAAAGATCCTCAAAGAGGGTATATTGCTTCCGCGCCATCAATTCCTGGATGCGTCGTCTATGGACGAACCTTAAAGGAGGCTTATAAGAATATTCAGGTTGCCATCAAAGAATGTCTAGAGGTAATAAAGGAACTTAAGAAAAAGACGCCCAAAGAGTCTATCACGCCAGATTCGGTAAAAAGATTCTCATTTGTACGGATGTAATTAGTGTCTAAGTTAAAGCCAATAAAATACGAAGAATTAATGCGTAAGCTTTCTCATGCTGGCTATGTTATGATCAGAAAAAGTAAGCATCTCATATACTTTCATCCCCAAAAAGAAATAACCATACCGATCCCCCATAAGCATCCGGGAAATGTCCGGTTAGGTCTTTTAAATGCCATAGTAAGAGAGATGAAAATATCAAAGGAGGAATTTAACCAGCTATAAGCTCGGACTATATCTCCAACAGCTTTAGCAACTCAGCCGGCTTAGACGGTCCCACTCTTAGAATCTTAGGCTGCCGGCTGGTAAGATCTAAAACAGTATCTGGCTGAGGCGGCGGCAGAATGCCGGCATCAATCACTAAATCAGGCCTGATAGATTCTTTAGCAAAGAGCTGAATAATATCATGAATGTTATTCGTCGGTTCCTGACCGGAGATGTTGGCTGAAGTGGATGTCAAAGGATAGCCATACTTCTTTAAAAGAAAATCTATAAAAGGATAATTTGGCACCCTGATCCCTATCGTCGGGTTATTTGCCGTCACCACATCGGGAATAATCTCCCTTTTTGACAAGACCGCTGTTACCCTCCCCGGCCATATCTTTTTGAATATTTTCTTGTGCCACGGATCAATATATGCTAATTCTTTAACCCATTCTACGTCTCGAACAATGATGGGGAGAGGCTTTGAAAGGCCCCTCTTCTTTATTTTGAAGATTTTTTCCACCGCCCAAGAATCTAAAGCGTTAACTCCCAAGCCATAAAGGGTATCCGTCGGATAAACAACGACCCCGCCTTTTTCAAGGGTGTTAATAGCTTCTAAAACAACATCGCTATAGTCTTTGTTTAGGTCGAGAGGGATTATCCTCATGTTGACGTATGAGTATGAGGTATCATAATACCCTTAGGCTCCTTTCACAAGATATGGCCAAAAGAAAAATAGGGTTTTCTCTTTTTTTCATTTTCATCGGATTCATTCTCGGGGCCTCGTCGGTCCTCGCTTTCTATCGCCTGCCCTCTTCTTGGTTCAGGAATGTAATTGAGATTCAGAACGAAGAGCCCCGAGACATGATTGAGTATGCCCTTCCTAATACTTCCAAGCCAAAAAGATTGCCTGGCATACCAACGGCCTGACACAGAAGAGCCCTTTCGGGCTCTTTGTTATTCCGCTGGCTTTTCTTCACTAGGAGTTTCTGGGGTAGCTGGTTCTTCTTTCTTTTCCGGCGCCGGGGCCTCTTGAGCCGGCGTAGTCGGTTTCTCTTTTACCTTTGGCTTCCAGCTGGTCTTTTTTTCGCCTGAGATAATGTTGTGGTTTATAAGAAGATTGTGGAGAGTGGCAGACATGTTCACGCCCTGTTTGCGCCAATGCTCTATCCTTTCCTTTTTTGCTTGAAGGTTCTTTTTATGGGGATCATAGGACCCTAAAAGCTCAAGAAATTCGCCTTGAGGCTTTTTAGTATGCTCAGTTACGACTATTCGGAAATAGGCTTGGCCGCGCTTCCCGATTCTTTGTAGGCGCATTGTCAGCATGATGTCTAAAGAGAATATCAAAAATAGTATATAAAATCAAGACGCCGATCATCTGATCGGCGTTGACCAATTAGCAATAGCGGCGAAGATGAGGAACAGGAGAAAACCCAGAGAAACAAAAAAGAGGGGCGGACCGACGAGGAGAAAACCGTCTTTTTTCTCTAGATTTACGGTTAGGGGGACAAAAATAAGGAAAAGAATGGCCAGAGCGACTAGTATGTCTAGAAGATCAACTGGCAGAAAAATATCAGCCGTAAACATACGCTAAATGTACTCCCTCCTTTATAGCCTTACCATCTTTTCTTGGCAAGAGCCTTCTCGGCTGCGCTTTGCTGGGCCTCCTGCTTGGAAGGGCCTTCCCCCTCGGCCACATTCTCTTTCTCAAGGAAAACTCCGACCCTGAATTGCCGGGCATGATCAGGGCCCCATTCTTCTAAGACTTCATAGCTTGGTGTAATTCCTACTTTTTCCTGAGCCTTCTCTTGAAAAAGACTTTTAGCGTCTCGGTAGAGGCGCTTTTCAATGATTCGATTCAATTCATCAAGGATGAAAGCGTGGATAAACTTTTTTGAAACCTCGTAGCCCTGGTCAAGATAAACGGCGCCGATAAGGGCTTCGACGGCATTGGCAAGTATGTATTGCCTAGCCCGGCCTGTATCCTTAGCCTCCCCTCTTGAAAGAAGAATAAACTGATTAAGATTGAATTTGACTGATACCTCCGAAAGCATATTGGCGTTGACTAAGGCGGCTCGCCAATTGGTCATCTCTCCCTCCGGGTTAGGAAAATTGAGATAAAGATATTCTGTGACTACTAATTCCAAAACGGCATCACCTAAAAACTCCAATCTTTCATTATGATCAAGCGCCCAATCCGGATTTTCATTGAGATATGAGCGATGGGTCAAAGCCTGCAAGAGCAGGTTTTTGTCTTTAAATTTAGTTCCGATCTCCTTCTCAAGGCCGGAAACATCAAATGGCATTTATGGATCTCGAGATCTTACATCCTTAACAATGGTTCCATTGGTAAGAGTGTAGGACTTCGTTTGTTATTCTTTCGTTTGTTATTCTTTCTTTTCCTCTTCTACCTTCTCCTCTTCCTTCCTCTTGTCCCGGGCCGACGGGGCATCGTCTTTTCCCGGCTCACCGATTTCTCTATAGACCGTGCCTAAAACACCATTAACGAACTTACCGGAAGAATCTCCGCCAAATGACTTGGCCAGTTCAATCGCCTCATTAATCGCCACCTTCGGTGGCACTTCCTCTCTATTACCAAACAGGAGCTCACAGAGGCCTAGCCGTAATACATTCCGATCGACAATAGCAATCTGATCTAAAGGCCATTGGGGAGCGGCCTTTTCAATAATCTGATCCAGTTCCGTTAAATGCTCAATCACCCCTTGAACTAGTTGGACGATAAAAGATGGGTCTTCGAGGCCTTCGGCGAACTCTTTAGTATTTCTTTCAATGATTTCAGGGAGAAGGTCTTTTTCCTTCCCTTTGAAATCCCATTCATAGAGGGACTGCATCGCTACCGAACGTGAAAGATGTCGAGATGCCATTTAGAATTAGTGGGCTGATCGCTGGGTTCTTTTCTGCTGCTTGGCCAAAGTCTTGGCAACGATATTGATTATTTCCTTGCCTTCATAGTATCCGCAGAATTTGCAGATGGCATGGGGCAAAATCATTTTATCGCAATGAGAGCATTTTAAAAGCCTTTTTGGCTTCAAAGCTAAATGGCTTCGCCTTCGAAGCTGCTTGCCTTTGGCCATATGATGCCTTGGTACTGCCATAGAAGGATATATTAAAACAAATTTTTAGGTTTTGCAAGGTAAGGGTAAGGAAAAGCCGCTATTTAGCGGCGTTAGGGGCTTGATCAAGCTTAATGTTTCTAAGAGCGAAATTTAGAATCTGATCAATAAAAGAATACAGCATCCAAGAAAAATTACCGTTCCCGGACACATTATCTATAGATTCGACAAGTTTTAGAAGATCTCTGGTCTGCTCAACTGTCAGACCTGTGGGCATTTCCAGTTCCATTGAGGCGACTATTTCTTCGGGCGAAAAGCCGCTTTCTCGCAACGCATCTTCGACAGTAGCACAATCTTCATAAATCCGGGCAATTATTTTATCTGGCTCGCCAGGTTTCCTTGTAAAAAGAACTGGGATGGTTGGCATTTTTGAATTTTCAAGAACTAAACATATATAACAAACGGTTGCAAAGTTGTCCATAAATTTCATCATTGCTTATTCTACCTCTGTATAACCTGCTATCTCTAGCCATCAAAAATGCCAAAATAAAGCCGCCATTGAGGCGGATCGTTAGAAATTAAATTGGGAAAAATCATGCTCCACCCCGGACAAACTTATCAAATCTAAAGTTCTCGATCTTCGGGAAAGACAACATGAGAACATCGCCTTGCCGAAATGAGCCGGCGGAAAGCTCTTGAGTGATTGTTTCTCCTTGGCTTCGACCCAGCATTCTTTCCAGCCCGCAGAAAAATATCTCTCTGGGGTTTTCCCTTCGGGCGAAGATATATGAGGCCCCGTCAAACTCGATTCCCCTTCGTATTACCTTAAGCATCCCGTGGCACATGAAATCGAGAGCTTTAAGCTTTTTGAATCTCATCCCCGGCACTCGGAAATACAAAGACTTCATATATCGAATAACTTCGATTTTAAGCTCCATAAAAGGCCGATCAGACGCATTGACCCAGAAATTAATAGCTGTCCGTCCTCCCGGATGGGGCACCTTTTCAATATCTCCGAATATTCGGCTCAAGCCCATCCGGCTCTGGCACCATATGACTTGGTCGACCGCTATCACTGTTGGCCGTCCTCGAATATCTTTTATGTAGAACAGAGCCACTTCTCCTTCCTTAATGGGGCATTCTTCCCGTGGAGGAAAGAGACCGTCGATGAATTTACTGAATTCTACTCTTACCTGGCCATCCGAGGATAGTTGGGGAGGAAGGAATAAGGACAAATAGAGTCTAAGGGTCTTCCAGTCTTTTTCTCCGTTCATCTTCAAGGTACGCATTCTTATTCATCGTCGTAATCATCATTCAGACCTTCTTGGCAACGGGCAAATCCCAAGACATAAGCTTGTTGGATAACATTTTGAAGAAACTCCGCAATTTCGTTATCGCCGCCATTGACCCGGATATCAGCCAATAACTTTCTTACCTCTTCGCTCTTTGGTATCTCTGGCACAAGGACATCTTGCGGATTGCCCATTACGGTGTCGTAAGCTTGCCTTTCTGTGCAATCTGGGAAAATATCAGCCATTAAACCATCAGGGATACCCGCCCTAGACCTAAAATGAAAAACGATGACTATTGCTGAAGGATTCTCCATAATTATTAAGAGACTAGCTGATGCATAGCAAAGATCTATTCACTTGTCCACAAAAATTAAACATTGCTGATTCAGCCCTGACTGGTAGAATGAAGTATCTAATTTCTCCGGCTATGTCTTTCATCCACCTCCACACTCATTCTCACTACTCACTTCTCGATGGCATGTCTAAAATCGATGACATGGTTAAATTGGCCAAAGAGTATGGCATGAAAGCTATCGGCCTGACTGATCATGGCGTCATGTATGGGGCCATTGATTTTTATACCGCCTGCCTTAAGAATGGCATTAAGCCCATTATCGGCGTTGAGGTGTATGTCGCTAATAGATCAAGGCTGAACAAGGAGCCTCAGATTGATAACAAGCGCTACCATCTCACTCTCTTGGCCAAGAACAACATCGGCTACCAGAACTTGATCAAGCTGACTACTGCCGCCCATCTAGAGGGCTTCTATTACAAACCCAGAGTCGACAAGGAAATATTGAAACAATACTCCGAAGGGTTGATTTGCCTTTCTGGCTGCCCGGCCAGTGAGCTAGGCCGGGCGATCCAATCAGGAAACAAAGAAAAAGCCGAGGCCATAATTCTTGAGCATCAATCTATTTTCGGACCGGAAAACTATTACCTTGAGATAATGTACCACCCGGACATAAATTGGTTTCCCAAGTGGAAAGAGGCAATCTTAGAGTTTTCAAAGAAACTAAACATTCCTTTAGTAGCCACTCAAGATTCTCACTACCTTCGGCCGGATGATGCTTTTGCCCATAAGACCCTGGTGGCCATTTCGACTCAAACGGATGTCGCTGACACAGCCATCTTCTCAGGCAACGGTCAATATCATTTCATCTCGCCCAAAGAGGCTGACGAATTTTTTAAAGATATACCGGAGGCAATTGAAAACACTACAAAAATAGCTGAACTATGTAATATTGAAATTACTCTAGGTAAATTCATCTTTCCCAACTTTGATCTTGAGGAAGGTAAGACAGCCGATGAGAAGCTCCGGGAGTTGGCGTATAAAGGGATCGAGAGCCGGGGCCTGACCGGCAAACAGGATGTTGTCGATCGTTTAGAATATGAATTAGGCATCATCAAGCTCAAAGGCTATGCCGCATATTTTTTAGTCGTCGAAGATTTAATACATTTTGCTTCTGAGAATAACATCTATACCAACATCCGAGGATCCGTGGCCGGATCCATCACCACTTACCTCTTGGGCATCACTAAGCTTAATCCTTTGGAATACAATATACCTTTTGAGAGATTTCTTAATCCTGACCGGCCATCTGCCCCGGATATAGATATGGACTTTGCGGACAACAGAAGGCAGGAAGTGATTGAATACGCCAAGAAAAAATACGGAGAGGACAAAGTCGCCCAAATCGGTACCTTCGGCACGATGATGGCCCGGGGCGCGGTCAGAGACGTGGCTCGGGCTTTGGGTAAGCCATATGAATTAGGCGATCAGATCGCCAAGCTTATCCCTATGGGCTCCCAGGGCTTTGCCATGACCATAGACCGAGCGATGGAGATATCCCCCGAATTAAAAAGCCTCTACAGCCTTAATTCTGAAGTAAGGCAGATTGTCGATATCGCTAAGAAATTAGAAGGGACTGTCCGCCATATCTCTGTCCACGCCGCCGGCGTGGTTATTGCTCCTAAGCCACTATCGGAATATGTGCCAATCCAGTTTGATCCAAAAGAAAGCAATAACCTGATCACCCAATATGACATGTACACCATCGGCGAAGATGGCATCGGTCTTACCAAATTGGATTTCTTGGGCATTCGGAACCTCTCAATTCTGGAAAATGCCGTCAAGTTAGTAAAAGAACATCGCGGACTTAATATTGATATTGAAAACATCCCACTAGACGACCAAAAGACATTCCAAATGCTGGGCCGAGGTGGAACTGAGGGGCTCTTTCAACTTAATGGGGAGGGTATGACAAAGCATTTAGTCGATCTTAAACCCACTACGATCCATGACATCAATGCCATGGTCGCCTTATACCGCCCGGGACCGATGCAATTTATTCCTGAGTACATAAAAAGGAAACACAATCCCAAGCTCATCTCCTACCTTGATCCGGTACTTGAACCGATACTAAAGCAAACCTACGGCATCCTTGTCTATCAAGACGACCTTCTAATCATGGCTCATGATCTGGCTGGATATACCTGGGGCGAGGTTGATAAATTCAGGAAGGCGGTTGGGAAGAAGATTCCGGAAGAGATGGCTCTGCAAAAAGATAAGTTCATTAAAGGCTGCATCAAGTATTCCGGTTGGAGCCAAAAAAAATCTGAGGAGATATGGGCTTGGATTGAACCCTTCGCTGCCTATGGCTTTAATAAAGCCCATAGCGCTAGCTATGGCCGAGTAGCTTATCAAACTGCATACATGAAAGCAAATTTTCCAGCTGAATACATGTGCGCCGTTTTGACGGCTGAAGCCGGAGATACTGAAAAGGTGGCTGGGACTATAGTTGAATGCCAAAGAATGGACATCCCTGTCTTGGCCCCAGAGATTAATAGCTCATTCAAAGATTTTACGGTCATTAAGGGCGAAAAGGATCAGATCCGATTTGGTCTCTTAACCATCAAGAACCTGGGCGAGAATATCGCCTCCGCCATTATAGCCGAAAGAGAAAGAAATGGATCTTTTAAAGATATTGAGGACTTTGTGACCAGAGTGAATAACAAAGATTTGAATAAGAAGTCATTTGAAGCTTTGGTAAAATGCGGCGCCATGGATGCCCTAGGCGAACGCAATACTCTCTTGGCGAACGTGGATCAGCTTTTAATCCACGCCAAGGAAAAGCAGAGACATCATTCCAGCGGCCAAAGAAGCCTCTTTGGCGACGCGGCAGAATCGACTCTCCCGCCCTTAAGATTAGTCTCCGTCCCGGCCGCCAAAAATTCAGAAAAATTAATGTGGGAAAAAGAGCTGCTAGGCCTTTTTGTTTCCAACCACCCCCTCCAAGAGCATCAGCCAGCGCTGAGATTGGAAAGGGTCACGGCTATTAAGGACATCCCCAATGTCCGGCGGCCGGAAGGAATGATCAAGGTTGGAGGCATTATCACCAAAACTCAAAAAATAATGACCAAAACCGGGAGACCAATGGTTTTCTCTTGGCTCGAAGATTTAACCAGTCGGATTGAGCTAGTCGTATTCCCCAACATCTTGGAAAAATACCCCGACATGTGGAAGGAAAATAATATTGTCATTGCTAAAGGAAAAGTTAACGACCGAGATGGAGCCCTTAAAATCATCTGCGATGATATTAAGGCCTTAGTGACGGTATGAGAATATTAAACAGGCCCGAAGGCCTGTTCTCTATCGCTCGACTTCGTGCAAAGTTCTAGAAAATTGAATCCACTTATGATGGACTCTGCTTCTCAGAATTCGACAAAAATCCTGTTTAGCCCTTGGGCCAAGTTTCTGGGTTCTAATTACCTTGACCAAAGCTCGTTTGGCTTGTTCAGGTTCGAGGGCTAGTATCTTTCCCATCAAAGCTGAATAATCCTGACGACCGTTCTTTGAGCGTCTAGAATTTTTTTTCGAGGGCATTGAACTAAGGGGCTATATCCACTGTAAAACTTAGGAGAGTAAAGTCAAATCTTGACCTTTATGTACCTTTTGTTAATGTATATCTAAATGAAATTAGGCTTTCTCTTAACTACCACGACCACTACTTAGTCCCTCGCCATGGGCTTCTTTTGAGCTCCCGTGGCGGGAGCTTCTTTATTCCGTAAAGAAGCTGGGGACTTTCAGGAGATTATTAACTCTGATATTCTTAAATAACTAACTATGAGCAATATTGAATCAAAAAGACATTCACTAGCCCATCTTTTAGCCGCAGCCGTCTTAGACCTATACCCTGGGACCAAGCAAGCTATTGGACCGGCCATTGAAAACGGCTTCTATTACGACTTTGATCTGCCCTCTCCTCTTTCGGATACCGATTTGCCAAATATTGAAAAGAAAATGAGGGAGATCCTTAAAACCTGGAAGGAATTTTCAGGAGAGGAAGTCTCAGAAAAAGAAGCCAAGAAAAGATTTAAAGACAACCCATACAAGTTGGAACTGATAGATGAGGTCGTATCTAAAAGCGAGACACTGACCTTATACACCTCTGGAGGCTATGTCGACCTCTGCCGAGGAGGCCATGTCGAGAAAGCCTCTGAACTTGATCCAAAAGCATTCGCCCTTACCCACCTTGCCGGAGCATATTGGCGGGGAGATGAAAAAAACAAAATGCTGACCCGCATCTATGGGCTGGCATTTGATACCAAAGAAGAGCTTGAGAAGTATTTACTTGCCCTCGAAGAATCTAAGAAAAGAGACCATCGAGTCTTAGGGCCAAAGCTTGATCTATTTTTCTTTGATGAAGCTTCCCCGGGAATCCCTTTTTACACTCCCAGAGGGGAAGTGATCCGGGAGACCCTTAGAAATTTCATTCGAGATGTTTCATATGGCGATGGATACGACGAAGTAAAGCTCCCCTTGATTTTTGACAGCGAAGTATGGAAAGCGTCAGGTCACTGGGAACACTTTAAGGATGATATGTTCGTGTTTAAAGTCGAGAAAAGAGACTTCGCCCTAAAGCCCATGAACTGCCCGGGCCACATGATTTTGTTCAAACACGGTCTCCACTCATATCGCGATCTTCCAATCCGATACGCTGAAATGAGCACGCTCCACCGAAATGAATTAAGCGGGACTTTAAGCGGATTGACCCGGGTTAGGGGCTTTGTTCAGGATGATACCCATATTTTCTTAATGCCTGATCAAATTACCGATGAAGTTATTGATCTTCTTAATCGAATTAAAAAGATTTATGGTGTCTTCGGTATGAAGATTGAAGACGTTCATCTGTCTACTCGACCAGAAAAGTTCCTGGGCGAAGAAAAGGAATGGGACCAAGCTGAAAAAGCATTAGCCTCAGCACTGCGTAAGGCTAAGTGGGAGTACCAAGAAAACCCCGGTCAAGGGGCATTCTATGGTCCTAAAATCGATATGCAGATCAGTGATATCCTGGGAAGAAAATGGCAGTTGGCGACCATCCAGCTTGATTTCCAAATGCCAAGCCGATTCGGGCTTGAATATGTCGATAAAGACGGGGATAAGAAGACACCGATTGTTATCCATCGAGCTTTGCTCGGCTCATTCGAAAGATTCTTTGCTATTCTAATTGAAACTTATGCCGGGGCTTTCCCTGCCTGGCTATCGCCAGTCCAGGTTAAAATCTTACCGATTTCTGAGAAATTCAACGAATATGGCCATAATATATTCAAGAAACTGAAAAGATCGAAGATTAGAGTTGAAGTAGATGAATCAAATGATACCCTTGGCAAAAAAATTAGAGAAGCCGAACTTCAAAAGATCCCTTATCTATTAATAATCGGGGAAAAAGAGGTTACGGCTGAAACTGTCGCTGTAAGACAAAGAAGCAAAGGAGACCTTGGCCCAATGTCCCTGGATCAATTCAAAGAACACCTTCTTGCAGAAATCAAAGAAAAGAGGTAAAAGAAATCCGCCGCTAGGCGGTTTTCTTATGGTTAAAAAACCAAAAGTAATTGTAATTGTGGGGCCAACGGCTTCTGGAAAGTCTGATTTAGCCATTCGTTTGGCTAAAAAACATAAAGGCGAGATCATATCCGCTGACAGCCGCCAAGTATATAGGGGTATGGATATCGGCACAGGGAAAGTGTCAAAGCAAGAGCAAAAAAAAATTAAGCATCACTTGATTGATGTTATGTCCCCAAAGAAACAATACACGGTTGATGATTTTACGAGAGAAGCCGAAAAAGCTATCAAAGATATTCTTAAAAGGAGCAGACTTCCGATCATCGTCGGCGGCACCGGCCTCTATGTTGATACCTTGATATATGATTTAAAATACCCAAACGTCCCGCCGGACAAGAAATTGAGATCGGAACTGGAAAAACAAACACCGGAACAACTTTTCAAAAAGCTTGAAAAGTTAGATCCTAATAGGGCGAAGACGATCGAAAAGAAAAATAAAAGGCGGCTTATCCGAGCTCTTGAAATCATCCGCTCTCTAGGAAAGATTCCTAACATAGATGTGAGGCCGTATCACAAAAAATCTAAATACCATGTTATCTGGCTAGGATTGAACCCAAATAATACTAAACGGAGAATAAAAAATAGACTTGAAAAAAGATTGCGCCAAGGAATGGTTAAAGAGGTTAGGAAACTTAAGGGATCTGGATTGAGTTGGAAGCGATTAGATTCTTTCGGGCTTGAGTACCGATGGATTGCCAAATATCTGCGGGGTAAAGTCAGCTATAAAGAGATGAGGGCTGGCCTATATATTGACATCATAAGATATTCAAAGAGACAGATGGTCTGGTTTAAAAGAAACCCTCACATACACTGGCTCAAAAACACAAAGCAGATGCCGCCAGTCTAGGCGGCATGAATATTGGAACGGACCCTCATTTTACTGAATTTATCAGCCAAGAATGTGGCAGGCCGATCTGGAAGACCAACCCCCTCTAATTGAAGACACCATTTCAGGTAATCTGGCTTGAATATGACCATTTTAATGGTATGGACTGATCCAGGAGCCAAAGTAACCTTTGGACCATAGCGGGACTGAATCGGCTCTGAAAGTACTCTCACTTTTTGGCCAGGCAGGAATGGTGGTTTAAGATTCGCCATCCTCGCAATGATAAGGCCTTTAACAGTTCGAATCATTTCAGCCGCCTGCATCGACGACAGTTCTCGATGCCGTCCGGAAATTTCTTCGAGCCAATAACTCTCAAGAATAGTAACAAGATCTTTATCACTCAGAGAAAAAAACTTTTTCGGATCCATTTTTTTGTGTGCTAAGAGAAATATATCATCGAATGGATATAAAATAAATTGTTGATAATTATTTTTAAAAATTTTCTGACGATAAAAGCGCCTTGCTGGGCGCCTTGAGCCTTCAATTTTGATTCTACTTAGGTAACCGACCAGAAGCTATCAGCTCATCGATCTTCTTCTTCATTAACTCGATTGATGCGCCATTCTTAAAAAACCAATCGGAAAGAATATAAGCAACGACTTGGGATGTTGATTCGCCAAAAAACTTGTAGCGGATCAAATCATCCAGCTCCCAATCAAGAAGTTCAGGAAGTCTAATAGTGCGAGCCTTTCTTCTTTTTTTAGGCTGAAGTCGTATTACTTCTGCCAGTTGAGGCATGTGTATTTAGGTACTGGTTTAATGATATACCAGTAAACAAAGATTACAATCTTCTATACAATCTCTTTAATCATTTTTTCAACTATTTGAGGATTAGCCTTGCCTTTTGTCTCACGCATTACCGCGCCAACGAGGAACTTAAGCGAAGCTTCTTTTCCTTTTTTTAAATCCTCCACAGCTTTGACGTTAGCTGAAATGACCTTGGCCACAACCTCAGTAAGTTCAGCTGTATCTGAAACTTGGGACAAGTCTTTCTCTTTGATGATTTGATCGGGATCCTGGCCCGTGGCAAAAGTTTCTCTAAGTACTGTCTGGGCGGCCGTAGAAGATATATTGCCTTTAGCGACGTGCACGATAAGCTGAGCAAAGTTCTCGGGAGATATTTTTGAATCTTCTAAGGGAACTCCTGATTCCGAGATAAGCTTTTGAAGTTCAGTAATGATATAGTTTGCAGCAAGTTTCAAAAGTCTAATTTGATCTTTTGATTCAAGCGCGAGTATTTCACTGGCGACATGTTCATAAAAGTCTCCAAGTCTTTTATTCACTACGAATATTTCAATGTCATTTTCGGGTAGGCCATATTGCTCCTTGAATCTATCCCGCCTCAAAGATGGCAACTCCGGCATTTCTTTTCTAATCTCCTCTAAATATTCCTCTTTAAAAGAAAGAGGTGGTAGATCAGGTTCAGGAAAGTACCGATAGTCGTGGGCTTCTTCTTTCGATCTCTGGCTGAATGTTCTTTTCTTATTCTCATCCCAGCCTCTTGTTTCTTGCTCGATCCGCTCCCCTTTCTCTATAGTTTCTCTTTGTCTTTCCATCTCGTAATTCACGGCATCATGAGCTGCCTTAATTGAATTAAGGTTTTTAACTTCGACTTTAGTCCCCCACTTGCCGTCTCTTCCAGTCAAAGAGATGTTAACCTCTACCCGCATTAGTCCTTTTTCCATATCTGCGTCTGAAACGCCTAGATACCGCAAAAGAAGCTGGAGTTCAGTGGCAAATTCTCTAACTTCAGTTGCTGAAGCCAGATCAGGTTCTGTGACCAGTTCCATAAGAGGCACGCTGGCTCGATTAAAATCAACTAGAGAATACTCGCTTCCGGGCGTATGGTAGAGTCGACCGGCATCTTCTTCTAAATGGATCCTGGTAATACGGACTTTCTTTCCACTCTTAAGGATAAGGAACCCGTGTTCACAGAGAGGTTTTTGGTATTGAGAGATCTGGTAGCCTTTGGGTAGATCGGGGTAGAAATAGTTTTTACGCTCGAAGAAGGTATCCCGAGCAATGGTGCAATCCATGGCCATGCCGGCTAATATAACTTTTTTTACGGCTTCTTCATTAATTACCGGCAAGGTTCCTGGGTGAGATAAGCAGACAGGACAGACATTGGTGTTAGGAGTCTTCTCATCTGGGTCATTCAAAGAATCACAAAACATCTTGGTTTTTGTTTTGACATGGGCATGGATTTCCAAGCCTATAATTGGAGAATACAGTTCTTGCATATCTTCAAATCTAGCATGATTCTTTTAAACAAACAAAGAGCCCATCTGGGCTCTTTGTCCTGATATTAATACTAGTTTTTAACATTGAGAACTTTCTCGGCTCGATCCACCCTCTTGTTTAGACTCTTTACTTCCTCTGTCAAATCAAGCCGGGCAGATATGTTTTCATGGCTTTTATACACGATAGAGGCAAGCTTTACCACTAAGTCTTTGATTAAAGTTTTTAAAATCCTAACTTCCCGATCAGTGTGCGATTTAAGATTCCTCTCAAGTTCTTTAAATCTAGAGTCTATGTATTCTTTGGTAACTTGGGTCATGGTTACTTTACCTCAATCCCCATTGAACGAGCCGTACCCTCAACAATCTTCATGGCCGCATCTACATCATTCGCGTTTAAATCATTCATCTTCTTTTCCGCAATCTCTTTTACCTGAGCTTTGGTTACTTTGCCAACCTTATCTTTATTCGGCACCCCTGAACCTTTCTCAATACCCGCTGCCACCCTTAAAAGATAGGAGGCGGGAGGAGTCTTTAGTTTAAAATCAAAGGTCCGGTCTTCATAGATCGTAATCTCGACTGGCGTTACCTGGCCCATGCTCTGCTTTGTCGCTTCATTGAATTGAAGGACAAATTGCTGAAGATTGATGCCATGAGGACCCAAGGCCGTCCCCACTGGCGGAGCCGGCGTGGCCCTGCCTCCTTCTACCTGTAATTTAACAATTGTTTTTATTTTCTTTGCCATATATTTATATTTTCCTTATCTGCAAGAAATCAAGCTCAACAGGGGTCTCTCTGCCAAAGATGGTGACCAAGACCTTGATCCTGCCTTTTTCCGGATCAACTTCTGAGACTTTGCCGTCAAAGTCTTTGAAGGGCCCGTCAGTGATTTTTACCCTATCTCCCACCTGAACGTCAATCTTATACTTAGGCTCATCCACTCCCATTCTCTTCACCAGAGACTCTATCTCCGCATCGGCCAAGGGAGTCGGGACAGTGCCAGCACCAATAAAGCCGGTGACGTTGGGCGTGTTTCGAACGACATACCAAGAAGCGTCATCGACTATCATCTCAACCAATACATAGCCAGGGTATATCTTTTCTTCGACTGTTTCCCTTTTCCCGCCTTTGATTCTAATCTTCTTTTCTTTGGGTACCAAGACACTGAATATCTTATCTTCAAAACCTAAAGACTCGGCTCTCTGTTTGAGATTTCTAGCGACGTTGTCCTCATAACCAGAATAGGTATGGATGGCATACCATTTCTTTTCCCCGGTTGTAACTTGTTTTGGCATATTAAAGAATAAAGCGTTCTAAGATATATCTGAAGACAAAGTCTAAGAAGCCTAAATATAGCATCAAAATGCCACTAATAATCAAGACTATAACAGAATAGATTGTGGTTTGGCGGGTGGTGGGCCAGCTGACTTTACCCATCTCTGCCCTGACCTCTCTAATGAAAGAAGAAAAACGGTTCATAATTCGTATTTAAAAACCGCCCGGGGGCGTAGCCTTATACTACCACTAGCAGACTAGAGGCGTCAAATATCAAGATTCTGGACAGACTTAGCATGGGCCTGGATAAACTTCTTCCGAGGTAAGACATCTGAGCCCATAAGAACATCAAAGACTCTATCTGCCTCCTGAGCGTCCTTCATTGTTACTTGGAGCAAGACTCTATTCACAGGGTCAAGGGTCGTCTCTCTTAACTGATCAGGATTCATCTCGCCAAGACCCTTGTATCGTTGGATGGAAACACCTGATATTTTCTCCTCTCCATTCTTAGTTGAGCCAGCCTCTTCATTTAAGCCAGAATCGGCCCCATTAATAGAGGATACCTCCCAGTCAGTGTCTACTTTTTTAGCCTTCACCTTCTTCCCCTTGCCATCCTCATCTCCCTTTTTCATGTCTCTTCTGAATTGATCTAAGACTTTCTCTTTCTCCTCATCATTGAATGCGTAATGCACCTTCCCAGCTTTTTGGATTCTATACAAAGGCGGCTGGGCAATGTATATATGGCCCTTCTCGATAAGCTGTGGGAAATAGCGATAGAAGATGGTGAGAAGAAGAGTTCTAATATGCGATCCATCCGTATTCGCCAGAGTGATTCCCCCCATTCCTGCAACAAAATTCTCATCAACTTTTACGGCTAGATCGTAAACATATTTTTCATTACTCCTGATTTTTTTTATTCTTCTAATTGGGACCAAAGCTAAATTATCCAAGACTGCGATTCCAGTATAATTTTTTAGTTTTCGCTTGGTGGCCTTAAGGGAGCTAAGCATATTTTTAGCGTTCTTGTGGTGAATCCAGATAGCCTTGAGTTCTTTAATTCTTTCGGCCCCACTTACTCGGACTTGAT
Source organism: Minisyncoccota bacterium (assembly GCA_036516715.1). Classification (GTDB taxonomy): domain Bacteria; phylum Patescibacteriota; class Minisyncoccia; order 2-02-FULL-40-12; family GWA2-44-9; genus DATDZX01. The sequence goes on from DATDZX010000001.1 coordinate 19,919, forward strand.
GTAGGCAATAGTTTGCGTTGATTTTGACTCCATCTTTACGATAACTACTTTTGGGCTTACTAATACTTAGGCCAGGGAGAAACCCCAATTGCCTTAAGATGATAATAGTACCGTCGGAAAGTTCCCTAGAAACAGTATTAAAAGACATTCCGATTGCGTTAGAATTCTTTGTATGGGTATTTAAACATCCGTCACTTTCTAACAAACCTCTCAAAAAAGCCTTCTGAACTTCTGGTTTTGTGTTGAAAAGAACATCAGGCACAAATTTATTGAATGATTTTTTTCCTAAAAGCCCAAGATTCTTAAGAATCATTTTAAAAGCGACAGAATGAAGATGGATCTGATAGTTCCCCTTCTTATTCTCTATAATTAGATGGCCGTCGAGTGACTTTTTAACTGAGTTTTTAAGGTATTTTAAATAAGGAACTTTATCTTTGCCGATTATAAATAAAAACCTATTTGGATTTTTTACCACAGGACTGAAACACCCGTCGCCAAGAAACCAGCCCAGAAGATAGGCTAGATTAGTATCCATCTTATATTCTGCCTTCAACCTGTATGTATGATTTCTAAAATAGCATTCCGAATTAGAGGGTAAGTCTCCTTCTGTGGAATTGAGTGGGGTGAATATTGAAACTCCAGCAAGATGAGAACTGGCATTTATATTAATTCTTTTCATATACTCATCCAGTAAAGAAAATCTCGGCATGACATTGTCAGCTTTTGTCTCCCATTGCTGAATTACTGTATGATAGACACCCAATAAATTAGCCATGTTTCTCCTAGAAATGCCTAAAGTTTGGCGAATTATTTGGAATTTATTCCAATCTTTATTAGAAATGTCCACCCAGGCGTCACTGGGTATCTTAACCTTCTTGAGATCCTTCCAATCAATTTTAACGCTTATACTCTCGCCTTCCTTAGAAGTCCGCAGGGCTGAGGTAATGTTGATTGCAACATCCTTATCCATTCTCGGTAATCTTATTGGAATTGCGATTCGATCTCCACTTTTTAGTTTGGACGTAGCTACCTTTTGCAACTGATTGTTCTTGTAAATAAACACATTGTGATAGGAGGTTATCTTGACTCTATAGCCATTTTTAGCAATGAGTTCGTAGAGATCTGATCTAAGAGGATGACGGATGGTTTTTTCAATATTTCTTAAAGAAAACGTTTTTTTATCTAGATCACAAGCATAAATTTGATAATCTCTTGTGTCATCGCATTCTTTCTCTACAAAATCACCGATAAGAACCCTTTTTAGTATTTGTTTATTCCTATCAAACACTAGGATTGGGGTATCCCCAGTGACGCTATCAGCGTCTGTCATAATAATAATTTTATGATATCTGAGCTTGGCGAGATCAAATTCTTCCGCGATAGCAGTCCCCATAGCAATAATTAAAGCTCTGATTTCTTGTGAGGCAAGCATCTTGTCCAATCTAGCCTTCTCAACGTTCAATATTTTCCCTCTTAAAGGCAAAATCGCTTGTGTTCTTCTATCGCGGGCACCTTTTGAGCTATTATGGACAAAAACACCGCTAGCTAAAGCAAAATTATGAGTTTCGGGAATTTCAATATCATATACATCAATTTTTTCCTCTACCATTTCGACCTTAACAACCTTATGGTTGAAATAGACGCCTTGAGCTATCTTGTCGATATTAAAATTATCTAAAAATTCTGAGAATTTTCTTCGAAAGGGCATCATGGAGTCGCTTGTAGATAGTTTTCTTGCTTCTTTATACTCTCCATTCCTTAGCATAAATTTATGATCTGGTGTGCAAATAATTTCCTCCTCATTATCTAAAATTAGTTTTATAACTTCAGAATTTCTTCTTGTGATCCTGGGGTTTAAGACTGGTGCGATCCCAATTTTCCCGTCACTTTTGATGGTATAAGTGAAGTGCCTGATTCCATTATTATGCTCACTAATAATTTCTTTAAATGAAAGATTCCTGCCATCAATCAGCGCAACCTTTGTATCACTCGAAAAACAGCCTCCGGCACTGTCGCCTTCCACAAGGAAAAGCTCTGACTCGGAAGCATCTCTACTCGAACAATCTGCGAGCTTGCCTGGCAAAGTCATCCCATCCAAGGCCCCTTTTCTAAGAACAGTCTCCTTCGCTGCTTTAGCGGCCATTCTAGCTTTGGCTGCAAGAATCGTCTTTTCAAGAATATCTCTGGCATCATTCGGATTTCTTTCAAGCCAGTCAGTAAATTCAGAATTCATCACTGCCTCTACTGCAGTCCTACCTACAGGATTGCCAAGCTTTGATTTAGTCTGGCCTTCAAATTGAAGTTCTTGAGATCTGATCTTTACGGAAATAATAGCGGTTAAGCCTTCTCTAATATCTTCACCGGTAAGGTTATCGTCTTTCTCTTTTAGGAAGCCATTTTTACGGGCATAATCATTTAGAATCCTGGTAATCGCTGACCTAAATCCGGTGATATGAGAACCCCCTTCAGGAGTATGGATATGGTTGGCAAATCCCAGCTCATGAGTTTCCAGTTCATCGGTATATTGAAGGGCGATTTCCACAAAGATGCCATCCTGATCTTTAGCGGTATAAAAAATATTCTTGTGCTTGGGTTCGGCACCGTGGTTTATAAAATTAACATACGATACGATCCCTCCTTCAAAATAAAAAGTATGGCTGCGGTATTGTTCTTGTTGCCCTTTCGGGCTATCAACAATAATGGGGGTACGTTCGTCGTTAACCTCAATTCGGATGCCTTTAGTTAGGTAGGCTTGCTGCCGAAAGTGGTTTAAAATGATATCCCAATCGAATTTAATTTCACTAAAAATAGTGGGGTCGGGTTGAAAGGTAATGATGGTCCCGGTCTTGTTTGTTTTGCCGACTTTTTTGACCGGCCCGGTTGGCTTGCCAATTTTATATTCCTGAACAAAAACATCTGGTTTGCGGTGAACTTCTGCTTTCATCCAAGTTGAGAGGGCATTTACTACCGAAAGACCAACACCATGCAGACCGCCTGAGACCTTATATGAATCGCCTTCGAATTTACCTCCGGCATGAAGAGTTGTTGCGGCTAGTTCAAGGGCGGACTTTTTTAGCTTAGGATGCGGATCTGTCGGAATGCCCCGCCCATCATCAGATACTCTAACTTTATCTTCCGGCAAAAAAGTAACTTCTATATTTTTGGCGTAACCGGCCATGGCCTCGTCGTTCGCGTTATCAAAAAGTTCATAAACCAAATGGTGCAGACCCTCTGGACCAGTCGAACCAATGTACATCCCCGGTCGTTTTCTGACCGGTTCGAGGCCTTCTAAGACCTGGATGTCTTTAGCAGTATAAGAAGACCCCTCTTTAGGAGCCTTTTTAGCCTCTTTTTTGAGCTTTTCTTCAGCCATATTTATATAACAATTTTAGCATTTTAAAAGAGCCAAATCAATGCCAAAAATGGCTTCTGTGGATAGCCTAAAGTTATCGTATTTCCGCTCCGAATTGAGACTTGGTCTCTGATTCAACTTTGGCTTGAATCGGGTCAATTTCGGATGTGGTTAGTGTCCGTTCGTTAGAACGATATATGATTCTATATGTGTAGCTCATCTTATCCTTCCCAAACTTCTCGTCATTCTCATACTTATCTAAAAGCTTAACTTCTTCTACCAAATCTCCGCCCATCTCCCTGATTAGATCGAAATAGTTATTTGGAATAAAGCTCTTTGGGACAATAAAAGATATGTCTCTGATAATGGGCGGGAACTTGGAAACTTCCCTGAATTTGTTTCCGAGTCTTAATTGCTTTTTGACCCGCTCATCTTCAGACCACAAAAGACGTATGTCGGGCAAATCCATGCTGACAATGGCTAATCTTTCGAGACCAAATCCAAATGCCCACCCGTTGTATTTACTTGAATCAACCCCTAATTTATCCAAAACCTTCCCTTTTACAATTCCGCTACCTACGACTTCAATCCATCTCCCTTCTTTTTCGACTTCCATCTCAAGACTTGGATCAGTATACGGGAAGGTATCGGGGTTGATTCGAAATTTTGCGTTTTCTCCGAATGCCGCCTTGGCCACGCTGGCTAAGACATTTTTAAGGTCTTCGGTGGTTAAGGTCTTTTGCTCTTTGGGTACTAAGTACCAGCTGTCTATCTGATGAAAGACATTCATATGATTGCGATCAATTTCATCTTTGCGATATACCTTCCCATAAGAGAAGCATCCAACAGCCTCATTATTTTTGATCCTCTGCTGAATGCCCTCATCTTGAAGGTAGTAATACCACATGACGGTGGTATGGGTCCTTAAAATATTTTGATCGTCGATATAGTAGGTGTCGGATTTGGAACGAGCCGGATGATCGGCTGGAAAATCAAAAAGATCAAAGCTAATGCTGGCCGGTACAATCTCTGGAACATCAATAATGTCAAAGCCTTTGAATATTGGCTGAGCCAGGACATTCGTAACCATCTCATTAATAGGGCTACCTTCGGTCCTTGAGAGATCTGGCATAGCCAAATACCTTTTGATTCTTGAAGCCTCAGCATCCTTTCTCTGATCTAGTTTTTCCAACAACTTCTCTTTTTCCTTTAAGGTAATGGTGATAGTGCTCATGTGTGATGGACTTCTTCAATAATCTCTTTATACACGTTTCTAGAAAAAATAATCTCAATCAATACCACAATCAGAATAACCGACACAACGACTATCGGCGTCAGATAGCCAAGGCGATAGAGAGCCAATATCCCGACTAAGGCGATAGCGCTAGAATATCCTCTTCTAAAAGCAACCCCAAAAGGTTTTTTATTAAAAACCTGAAACAAAAGGCTGAAGATTCCCCCAAAGCCAATGCAGAGAAAAGCAAAAAAGAGGATCTTAACCTCAACCCCAGCTTCAAAGGGGTTAGAAGACGTAATAATGAGTCCTAGAGCTAGAACCGAAAGGGCAACGACACTGAGGATGATAGGATATGGCTTCATTCTTCTTTTTCAATTTCTTCCCTTTTTTCCATCTGGCCTTCGATGACTTCTAAGGCCTCATCAATCTTGCGCATGTCATTTTCATATGTTTCATCTTCGATATCGAGTTCTTTGGCTAAGAATTTGCCGAAGCTGTCGACTTCTTCGTCAGACATATCGGCCACATCTTCAATGAGCTTGCGTTTGAAGTCCTCCGCCAAAATGTTGCTGTATTCTATTAAGATTTTTAGAGCTTGTCTTTTGTCCATGTTATTTAAATTTGTTTTTAGCTTCTCGGATTACGGGTCCAAACTTTTCATACTTCTTCCTTTCTTCTTCTTTTAACCTCTTGTATGCCTTAAGGCCTCTCTTGAGTCGAGGAATGTCCCGAGCAGTCTGAATGGTCGTTTCAACAAAATGAGTAGGAGCAGTGCCAAAGAATGGAATCTCAAGAAGCTCAGTTAAATAGGCGATCTTTTTAGAAACATCAGGGGTCAGATCTTCAACTTGAACCTTAAGATGTTTAAGGCCAAGATTCAATATCTTTCTTAGCCATTTTATTTTTAAAGCATCGGCGCTGCCGGATGCTAATAGGCCCACCCCTGGAATAAAGTCTAGAATAGAGATAACGGTATTGGCTCCTAAGCGCCTTAGGGCATTTACCGCCTCTTGGCCTTGGGGATCTTCCTCCATCCGCTTGTATATGAGTTTTAAGTTTACGCCTTGGACGGCCAACTCCAAAATCTCCTCTTGCTCCTTGACGGAAAGGCTCTCAAATTCTCCGAGAATTTCTGCCGGGCTGATTTTGCTCTCTGGTTTTCCCACTTTTTTACCTTAGCATTTTTGTTAAAAATAACAAAGAAGACATAGACAAATGGTCTATTGAATTAACATGCATGGAAAGATTTTAGGCTTAAGATTGAAGAAAATAGGGGCGCGCCTGCCCAATCCTGAATACCACCGAGATACCAACTCACCCCACATCATGATGTGGGGTTTTTAGAACACGCTGGAATGACAACGCCGACACGACAAAAAGCACTGCGAAAATGGAATTGGCAATAAAAACGCCGACAACGCCAGCCTCACCCCACGATGACCGGGCAGGCCAAACAAAATGGGCGATCACGGGAATCGACATCTGAACAAAAGCCATCAGAAACAATGTCCGGGCCATTCCGCGCGGCTTGAAGCGCGAAATAAGAGAGCCGATAAGGAGGACAGCGGGTACTGCCCAGTACATCAAGTTGGCAGGATTGTTCTCACTTCCAATGATGCCGACAGTGCCACTAACCCAGCCGAGAAGGAACACTCCCGCAAGTCCAACGCCAAAAGCAATGCGGTACACCATTGTGCGTGTCTTCAGCTGCTGCCATAGTTCATAGAAACCGCCAACGGCCAATACTATGACTCC
>DATDZX010000002.1:0-14969 GCA_036516715.1 Minisyncoccota bacterium
GGGGGGGGGGGGGGGGGGGGCTTATAGGCATGATTTATTTGAATTCATAGTTTCTCCGGAAAATCTTTTTTCAGCTTGGCAGGAGTTTAAGCGTGGCAAGGAGGATAAACTGGATGTCCAGCGGTTTTCATATGAGCTGGAAGACAATATTTTCAAACTTTCGGACGACTTAATAAAGGATCGATATAAGCACGGATCATATCAGTCCTTCTTCCTTTATGATCCTAAGTTGCGTCATATACATAAGGCAGAAGTAAGAGATCGGGTTTTGCATCACTCTGTCGTTCGCGCTATCGAACCTATCTTTGAACCAACATTTATATACGATTCTTACTCTAGCAGAAAATTAAAAGGCAGTCATCGATCGGTTCAGAGACTAAGGGATTTTGGGTGGCATTTGTCCCGAAATAATACTAGGACAGTGTACATGCTTCAGTGTGATGTAAAAAAATTCTTTGATTCGGTCAATCACAATACCTTATTAGATATTCTCAAACAAAAAATCAAAGATTCAAAAGTGACTTCTTTGCTTGAAAGAATAATTTGGAGCCTTGAAACATCAGAGGGAGCCGGTATTCCACTTGGCAATCTAACGAGTCAGCTGTTTTCGAATATTTACCTCAATCCTTTTGACCAGTATGTTAAAAGGAGTCTAAGAGTTCAATGGTATATTAGATATGCCGATGACTTTGTTATATGTTCTCACGAGCCTTCATACCTCTTACATCTAATACCAAAACTACAGGCATTCTTAAGAGATAGGCTCAGGCTTGAGATTCATAGAGACAAGATCAAAATTAGAAAATGGCATCAAGGCATTGATTTTCTTGGTTACGTCTCGTTTCCATATCACACGATTATAAGGCCCAAGACTAAGAAAAGAATTTTTAGGAAATTAAAGAGAAGATTAGCTGAATTAAAAAGAGGTGAGATAGATGATCAGAAGTTTAGGCACATTATAGCATCCTACCTTGGGATTCTGGATCATTGCCGAGGGGAGGCAATAAGAGGGCAACTTCAAGACCTGCTGGAGAATTCTTTATGATCTTATATAGTTTAATAGTTTTATACTTAATAATTTCAGGACAAAAATATGGCTAAAAACAGCAAAATTGAAAGAAACTGTTGATTCCATAGACCGCCTTGACTTCTTTTCCCTAAAGGAGTATGCTGGCAATAATGTTGCAAAGAATATGTATTGGATGGATGATATAATTATCCTTGTTAACCCCACCGCCCTCTGGCTTGCCGGATGGCGGTTTTGATTTATACTTAAAGTAATGAAGCGAACCTTTGTTTTCATTGATGGAAGTAATTTTTATTACCGTATAAAAAATATTGCTGATTTTTATGCCAAAGAAACTCGGCAAGAATTTAGTTTAAGTCGTTTTAAATTTAAGGAATTTTGTATTTGGCTCACGAAGGCTAATGATCTTCAAGAAATTCATTACTATGTGGGCCAAGTTAAACGGCCAGGCGCTCACTCCAAGAACTCAGAGAAGGTCGAAAAAATGTATTCAGATCAACAAAGACTCGTTGGCTATTTACAATCAAATGGTATCGAAATTAAATTTGGGAAATTAATGAAGGACTTAGGTCGCCCAGGTTCTTATCATGAGAAGGGTGTTGATGTGCAGATTGCGGTCGAAATGATTCGGTTTGCTCGACAAGATAAGTATGATGTTGCATATTTAATAAGTTCAGATACTGACTTAGTTCCAGCGGTGCAGGAGGTAAGAGATCTTGGAAAAGAAGTGGTCTATGTAGGCATAAAAAGAATACCCCAGCCCGACGACAATAATAGGGATGCATTTGGCATCTCCTATGGTTTACTTAAAACAGCTAATGATATTAAGTTGGTGGAGAAAGAAACCGTTAAAGAGTTTCTTACTCCCAGAGAGCAAAAGAAGTAATCTCTCGATTGTGGGAATATTTTATGGCATATTTCACCATAAATTATTTCCCAGATTGTTGCAGGACAATCCTAATTGTTTGAAGGACTATCCCTAAATCAAGAATCAAAGACCGATTCTTTATATAATATAAGTCGTATTGGAGTTTCTCAGCTGTGTCTTTCACCGAAGATCCATATCTGAAATTAATCTGGGCCCAGCCAGTAAGACCCGGTTTAATTAAATATCTTTCTTCATAGAAGGGGACTTCGTTTTTTAACACATCACGAAACTCAGGCCTCTCCGCCCTTGGGCCCACTAAAGACATATCTCCTTTGAAGATATTCCATATCTGGGGAATCTCATCCAATCTTGTTTTTCTTAAGAATCTACCAACTGAAGTGACTCGGGTATCGTTATCTTTCGCCCAGACGGCCCCCGTCTTTACCTCCGCGTCTTTAACCATGGTTCTATACTTAAGCATGGAGAATATCTTCCCTTTCTGGCCGACTCTTGTCTGGCGGTAGAATATTGGCCCGGGGGAATCTAGCCGTATCACCAAAGCAATAAAGGGAAGAAGGATTAAAGAAAATATGCCCAGAATTGATGCCCAGATGATATCAATGATTCTCTTGGATATTTCATATAATCTCTTTGAGCCTTCAGTCAGATTCTCTAAGAACCAGATTTGACTGATGCCGCCCAGAGGCACTCTACCGGTTAGTCGCTCATAGAATTCGGCTAAGTTATAAAATGAGATCTTCTTGCCTAATGATCGATAGAAGATTTCAATAACTCTAGGCATCGGATAAGCCTCTGGCCCAATAACAACGGTCGTGATGCCTTCTTCTTCAATAATCTGCTCCAGGCCATCACTACCCGATACAATTCGGAAGCTTTCTTGAGAGATTGGCATTACTTTTAAATTTTCTTTTGATACATCAACAATAGTTTTGACCAAATAACCTAAAGAGGGGTGGCTGTTAATGAAGCGAGCCAATTCCAATGATTGGTTATTAAGGCCGACAATCAGGGTGGGTTTTCTGAACTTTGTTTCTATCACCTTGTTGAATAGCCAGCGATGGAGTAACAGAAGAGCGCTGGAGATAGCAATGAAGATGGCTAGGTTGGTCTTAGGGGCAATGCCAAAGTAAGGGATAAGGTAGAAGAAAGACAAGGCAATAACTGAGGCGATAGAGATCGCCCGGAAGAGGAGGGTATAGAAATGGATGGTGTTCCTGAATTCCCTGACGTTGTAAAGGTTGGCGATGTAGAATACTAAAAGCCAGATACCGAAGATAATGAAAAAAGGCACGTCATGGTAACCATACTGGGCGCTAAATCTGCCAGGATAGCGTAAAAATAATGTAAGAAGAAGAGCTCCGTAAAGGAGCAGAGTATCTAAAAGGAATATTGAGAAGCGCTTCATTGGATGGGGATATAATACGACAGAATAGGGGATCCGTCAAAGTTGTTCTGGGCTCTTGGCCATGATATCATTCATTCATATTCTCTTCATATATAGTGAACAAGCCACACTTTATCCCAAAATCTAAGCATTTACTCATAGCACTGACCGGGGTGCTTCTTTTAACATTTGTTTTTTCTTCTAGCCAGGCCGTTTTGGCTGACACTTTAGGCCAGAAGACAGTATTTAATGTTAATTCCAGCTATGACCGTTTTGCCCGGGAATCTATCTCTGCTACTCTCCAGCATGTTGGTACTAATGCATATTTTTATGTTGAAGACGCGTATTACGATGCCTTGAGCCCCCAGGCTAAATCTAACTTCATTTCTCAAGTCCAATCACTAGCTAATGAATTCGATTCAATCATCTATCCTAAAATAACAGGATTTTTCGGATCCGAGCCTAATCCAGGAGTAGATAATGATCCTCACATAACCGTTCTTTTAGAGAATTTGAAATCGGGGACAGGAGGATATTACGAAACCGTTAATCAATATTCTAAAAACAATGATCCTGATTCCAATGAAAGAGAGATGATTACAATCTCTTCTTCGGCAGTTTTGAGCGGGAATGCTTCCGTCTTCATAACCCATGAACTCCAACACCTAATCTCCTTTAATCAGAAAGAGTTGAGAAACAATGTGAATGAAGAAGTTTGGTTGAATGAGCTTCGCTCTCAATACGCGATTACCGTGGCCGGCTACAATACCAGCCCGATTAACTCGGATTTAGAGAATCGGGAGAATCTATTCATCTCTAATTCAACCGATAGTTTGACTGAGTGGCCCAACACTTTTCCGGATTACGCCATTGCCACTATCTTTGGCCATTATCTTGTTGATCAATACGGTCCAGATATTCTGAAGTCGAGCTTGACCAGCTCTTTAGTCAGTATCGATTCGATCGATCAATTCTTGATTTCTGGGGGCTATCAAGAAAGATTCACCGATGTTTTCGGCTCTTGGGCGATTGCCAGTTACCTTAACGACCGAACCAAGAATCCCAAGTATGGCTACGCCAACGATATCTTAAAGGATCTGAGGGTGCCTTTAACTCGGTCTGATCTCTTGCCGGCTGTTGGTCGGATTGAATTGGTCGAATCATTAAAGCCTTGGCAGGCTAATTGGTATCGATATCAGGTCAATCCCAATCAGAATAGCCAAGAATCAATTTCTCTTGATATGAGCTTGTCCGCCTCAGGCTTTTCTTTCTTCTATTTCGACAACCTAAGTCGAGCGGGCAAGCTGACTAAAGCCCAGACTGTGATAGATAACCCCGGCGGCCTGGAATGGTTTGTCTTGATTCCAGTCAATGCTTCTAAGAAGTCAGGATTTGGTCAGAGCGATTCGCCTTTAACGATGCGCTACGCTTTAAGCTATGTTCCTCGCACTTCAGGCACATTGTTCGTCAATGATACCTCTCCAGCTATTCCTGAAGGGTCGCTGATTAAGAAGCCGGGACAAAAAGAGCTCTATGTTGTGACGGGGAAATACAAGAGATATTTATCGCCGGAAGTAGTTGCCTTGTACGGCCACTTGGATCCGTCTAAAGCGATTGAAGTTTCGCCAGCTGTCTTTGATTCCTATACCACCTCTAACTATATCCGCTATGTAATCGACAAAAAGGTTTACGCCGTTTGGCCGGACAATACTAAGCATTGGCTCAATATGTCAGCCGAATTGTTCACTCAATCAGGGCGGGATTGGAATTCTATCTTCATTATTAGCGAAAGAGAGTATAATTTCTATAAAACCGGTGAAGATATCAAGAGATAAACGGCTCAGCCGTAACGCTTGAGCCGTCTATGAGTATTTCATTTATATCCTGGTATGGTATATCTAAAACATGAAAATCAATATTTTTGCTAAGAATATTAAACTCACAGAAGCTTTAGAGGAATTTGTAGAGATGAAGATCGGGACGCTTCAGAAATATCTGAGGGATAAGAATATTGAAGCAAGGGTGGAGATCGGCAAGCCTTCTAAGCATCATCATTCAGGGCCGGTATTTTATGCCGAGGGCAATCTTAAGGTAAAAGGCAAGCTATTTCGAGCCACTTGCAACCATGAAGATCTTCGGCTTGCCATCACTCAGGTAAAAGATGAGCTTCAGATGCAGATTCAGAAGTTTAAGGACAAGGTTAATACTTCTAGACGCTCAAAGACAAAATAGCTTCCTCTCCCCTTAGGTTTGTGGTACAATATAACCACTTTTATGTCAATCTTTGGCAAACTTTTCGGCGATGCGAATACAAGACTTGCCCATTCGCTCTCGCCGGCTATAGAAGAGATAAATAAGCTCGAAAAAGATTTCGAGTCTTTATCTCTTGAAGAACTTAAGGACAAGACTCAAGAATTCAAAAAAAGCTTATCTGATGGAGAATCTTTAGACGATATTCTACCAGAGGCTTTTGCCTTAGTTCGAGAAGCGGCAAAAAGGACATTGGGCCAGAGACATTATGACGTCCAGCTTATGGGCGGTATTGTCCTGCACCATGGAAAAATCTCTGAAATGAAGACGGGTGAAGGCAAGACCCTCGTTGCCACCCTACCCGTATTCCTTAACGCCCTCAATGGAAACGGAGTGCATGTGGTCACCGTCAATGACTATCTGGCCAGAAGAGATGCCGCCTGGATGGGCCAGATATATCATGCTCTAGGATTAACAGTCGGGGTCATAAACCATGAGTCCTCGTATGTATATGATCCAAGCCATATTTCTAAAGATCAAGACAAGATCGAAGATACTGAAGGTAGCTTTAAGATCGTCCATGAACTTTTGAGGCCTGTTTCAAGAAGAGAGGCCTATGCCGCTGATATCACTTATGGGACTAACAATGAGTTCGGCTTTGACTATCTAAGGGATAACATGGTCTATGGCTTGGAGCAAATGGTCCAAAGGGGACATCATTACGCCATCGTCGATGAAGTGGACTCTATATTGATCGATGAGGCCAGGACGCCTCTAATCATTTCGGCTCCGGATGAGGACTCAACCAAGCTTTATGAGACATTCGCTCGAATCGTGCCGACTTTGATTGAAGGCACCGACTATTCTGTCGATGAAAAAGATAAGGCGGTCAACATCTCTGAAAGCGGGATAGATAAAGTGGAGGAAAGGCTTGGTATGAAAAATCTCTATGATCAGGGTGGGGTTAAACATGTCCACCATTTAGAGCAAGCCCTAAAGGCTAATTCTCTTTTTAAGAAGGATAAGGATTATGTTGTCAAAGACGGCGAGATAATCATTGTCGATGAATTCACTGGCCGTTTAATGCCCGGAAGAAGATGGTCAGAAGGCCTCCATCAGGCCGTTGAAGCCAAAGAAGGCGTAGCCATTCAAAAAGAGTCAAGAACTCTGGCCACCATCACCTTCCAAAACTATTTCCGCCTCTATAAAAAGCTGGCTGGCATGACTGGTACGGCCCAAACTTCGGCGGAGGAGTTCCATAAAGTATACAAGCTGGAAGTAGTCTCGGTGCCGACTCATCAGCCGATGATCCGAAAGGATTTGCCTGACAGAATATATAAAACTGAAGTTGGGAAATACCAGGCCCTTATAAAGGAAATACAAGAAAGACACCAAAAAGGTCAGCCGATCTTGATTGGCACATCTTCGGTTGAGAAAAATGAACAAATGGCCGAGCTTCTTAAGGTAGCCGGTATTCCGCATGCCGTCTTGAACGCCAAGAACCATGAGCAGGAAGCTGAGATTACGGCTCAAGCTGGCAGACCTGGCGCGGTGACTTTAGCCACCAATATCGCGGGCCGAGGCGTCGACATCATTCTTGGAGGTAATCCCCCTGATTCTGGAATGCAAGCCAAGGCTAGAGAATTAGGCGGACTGCATGTATTAGGCACTGAGCGTCATGAGGCCAGAAGAATTGATGACCAGTTAAGGGGTCGATCCGGCCGGCAGGGAGACCCTGGATCCTCCCAGTTCTTTATTTCCACCGAAGATGAGTTGGTTAGGATTTTCGGCGGAGACCGTCTGAAAAATATTATGGATAGACTTGGTGTGGGCGAGGAGGAGGCGATTGAAAACAGATTCGTTTCTAATGCTATTCAGCAGGCCCAGAGCCGAGTTGAAGGCAGGAATTTTGACTACCGAAAGTATATTCTTGAATTTGATGACGTAATGAACAAGCATCGGACCGTTATTTATGATCTACGAAGGCAAGTTCTAAATGCACATCAGAACCCAGTTATTAAAGATTGGGACTTTTCCTCCGAGCATAAAGAACCGGCCGGAGTAAAGCATTTAGTATTAGATTATCTATACCAATACATTCTTGGCTTAGTTAATCGCTATACAGTTAATAGTCAAGAAGAAGAATGGAATCTTAAGGAGATTAGTGACAGTTTTAAAGCGGTGACTGGCACCCAGGAAGATATTCTGGCTGAGCTGGAGAAGCTTTCAGAACCACGGGATAGCCAGATTATTATCAAACACCTCATTGAAGTATTAGATAACCTTTATTCTAAGAAAGAGGCAGAGATCGGCAAAGAAGATATGAGGAAATTAGAGAACATCCTTCTTTTAAGGGTGATTGATGAGATTTGGATCGACCATTTAGTGGCCATGGACCACCTGAAAGAGTCAGTTAGTTTGAGAGCTTATGGCCAAAGGGATCCGTTGGCGGAATACAAAGTTGAAGGCCAAAGAATGTTTCAGGGATTGATAGGGGCTATCCAAAATCAGGTAATTAATTTGATTTTTAAAGTCAGCCTTATGAGCCAACCGTCTCAGAGAAGAGGCCAAGAGCAAAGGCCGAGTATGATTGAAAAGCAATCAAATGCCAGCTATCATCAAGAGGAGCATGAGAAAATAGGGAGAAATGACCTGTGTCCTTGTGGTAGCGGTTTGAAATGGAAAAGGTGTGGACTATTAAATACAGAGGAACACCAGAATAAAATGGAGACTAAAAAAGTATAAAAAAGACCCAGAGGGTCAAATGTCGATGTCGTCAGGATCTTCAAGGTCGCGCCTACGCAGTAGAACGCCTGGCAGAATCTGTTCGTAGACTCCATCCTGATCTACAATAATCTGATTATCCGGTTTACTTGGTTGAGGACATGACTCTTCTTGAGAAGATTCTTGGGTATTAGGGTCTTGATTCATTTTTGAAATAACTAACCACAACATACACAATTCTTGTAGATATGTAAATGGAAAACGTTCCATGCCAACTTCAATAAAATGGGAGAAATAAAAGAAATTACATTAATCAAACCTTTGCCTAAAAGAAGAACTCATACCCGCGAGTCGGCCCATTTTGATATCTCTAAAGAGGAAAAGGATAGTCTTGGCGGGGGTCATGAAGGGCCAGGGGTAGAAAGAGTTACCATCCCAAAAGGAGAAAAGAGGCAAGTCAATCTTGCATATAAAGAATATTATTCAGAGGGTCGGGCGGCTAACGCTTTAAGAGAGTGGTTAAAGCTTAAGGCGATTGGCGTGCCTGTCCCCACAACCTTTCGTCTTGTTGAGCATGATGGGAAATATACCGGCATAGCCATGACAGATTTAACTCGTGGTTGGAGAGATATATTGATAACCACAAATGAAACCAAAGTGCACACGGTAGATATGGTCTTTGCTACTCATCCTGAAACTGTTAGGAAAATGGTGGCTGTTGATTTGAAAAATGAAGAGTGGCAGGCAGGGATTCAAGAGCAGCTGGAATTAATTTCTGAAATCACCGCCCAGAACAGAGTGGAATTTAGCGCTCATGATGTGGCATCGGCTGTTTTTAATGAAGACGGCAAGGTTAAAGTTGTTATATCAGATATGGGCAGTGTTTTTCTTGAAAGCAAGAAACCATATAAAGAATTGAAGCAAATCAATCTCGCAGCTTTGGGAACCATTAAACTTATGATCGGTGAAGCTCACCGGTTATGTCGCGATATTGTTAAATGGTCCAAGAAAAAAGATGAATCAACTATCTCGGGTTAAAAAGTTATTCCATCTATTTCAAGAAGGAGGGATTCCCACTTTGACTCAGCACGAAGTTCATCCTGGATTGGATAAATCAAGCCGAGAAAATTATTTGTATTTTACTTTGCCACCCTGCATTAATTTTCAGAGGAATTCTCCCGCAATGTGGCGGTCAGCTCTGGCGACTTGGAATGACCCAAAAACAAATTACCTTTTCTTTCCCGAAAAAGTAGGTAAGACAAAATATGACAAAGTTCGGTCCGATCTTCTAAAACATAAGCTAGGACTACAGCCTAATAAGCACACCCATATCTGGACAACCATTTGTGCAACTCTAAATAAGTTTTTTAGTAATGATCCTAGAGAGCTTCTTGGAAAAGGAGATAAAGATGTAGTGAAAGTCATTAATTTAATTCAAAAAGAACAAAAAGAATATTTTACTCATTTACGTGGTCCCAAGATGACAAACTACTGGTTATATATCTTAAGCCAATATACTGATATGAAACTAAAGAATATGAATGAGATTTCGATTATTCCCGATACCCATGTATTGCAATGCAGTTTTCACTTGGGTATCACCAAGGAAAAGAGTACAGCCGAACAAGTCGCACAGGCTTGGAAAGAGTTGTTATCAGGCAGCGAAATAACTCCTGTTCAAATGCATCCAGTATTATGGAACTGGAGCCGAAATAACTTTAAGCCAGATGTTTAAATGAAGAATAGAATCATTATTGCCCTCGATGGCATATCTGAAAAGGAGGCTTTAAGAGTGGCAGAAATAATACGTAAGGCTAAGATTTCAAAAAAAGAATGGAATGAGTTTTAGGACATATGGGGAACAAGATATTAACTCTTTGTATCATTGAGAAGCATGGGCGCATTCTTTTAGGGATGAAGAAAAGAGGTTTTGGGACTGGCCGGTGGAATGGCTTCGGTGGCAAAGTTCAGGATGATGAAAGCATTGAGGAATCGGCTAAAAGAGAAACCTTTGAAGAGACTGGCTTGACGGCGAGGAGCTTATCCCAAGCCGGCACCATTGTCTTTAAATTTAAGGATGGTACAGGGATTCATGAGGTCCATGTATTTAGATGCTCTGATTTTGAGGGTGAGGAAAAAGAATCGGAAGAAATGAAACCGCAGTGGTTCGCTGTCGATCAAATACCATACGAAGACATGTGGCCAGCTGATTCATATTGGTTGCCGTATCTCATTGAAGGAAAGAATTTCAAAGCTACTTTTATATATGACAGGCCCTCGACGAAGGAATATACAAGCCAGATTCTTGAGAAGGAAATACAAGAAGTCTCTTAAACTATGGACCACGTCGCGATCATGAAAAGGTCTTGGGGTCTGACCGAAAAGATATTAAGTGGCCAGAAAACTATTGAGTCTCGATGGTATAAGCTAAAATGCAGGCCTTGGAGCAGGATTACCAGAGGGGACCTCGTCTATTTCAAAGATTCAGGCAAGCCGATATCCATAAAGGCTAAAGTTTCAAAGGTAATCCAATTCCAAAGTCTTACTCCAACTCGAGTGGCGTATATTCTAAAAAGATACGGCCGCGATATTGGTATTGAAAAGAAAAGAACTCCCGAATTCCTTCAAAGATTCATAGATAAAAAATACTGCATTCTTGTCTTTTTGAAAGATATTCAAAGCGTGAATCCTTTTGAGATAGATAAGAGAGGATTCGGCATGATGTCAGCCTGGATTTCAATTGATGGAATAAGCAGAATCAAGCTATAAAAACGGCTCAAGCATGACGGCTGAGCCGTTTCACGTCTCACCTTGTATTGACGGCAAAGAATTTTTTCTCTACATTTCCTCCTAGCTCCATAACAATACTCTATGAGAAAAGTCACTCACCAGGTTCTCTCAAACGGGATGGATTTGTATTCTCAGTATGACTCTGGAGGAACTACCCATCTTGGGGGTGTTGGTGTAAGGACTGGTTCAATTCTTGATCCAGAAAATCATCGAGGCGTTAGTCATTTAGGGGAGCATGTCCTCTCCGCAGTTTCCCATAAGTACTCGGCCCGTCGCGTCTGGAAAATAATCTACACCGTATTTGGTGGCCCAGGGAAGGCAAATGTATTCATTGATAAGACTAGCACCTTTTTTGGAAGTCCAGACCTAAGATCCCACCGTGATCTGCTCCTAGTCCTAGACCTTTTTGCTTCGCTTCTTAAGGACCGATTGATTACCAGTTCGAGAATTGCTATCGAAAAATCAGTTATCCATCAAGAATTTTACCTTGAGGGAACAGATAAACCAGAGATGGTCCTTGAGGACTTGCTTCACCAGATAATTTACAAGAAAAACCCTGCCAGGATTCGAGTAGATGGGCATCTCGAGGATATTAAGCTCATGACTCCGCATCATGTCCGCTCGGTTGTTAAGAGGTTTTTCGTTCCAAAAAACATGTTTGTAGTTATTCTCGGACCCAAGCCACAAGAAGCCAGGAGGATTGCAGAAAAGTTCTTTGGTGATCTTCCGGGGCAAACTAAGCCAATCATCGAACATGAAAATGGCGATACCTGTCCTCAACTTACCAAAATTGAATCTATAGAGATCTCTAAAGGAGTCCATCAGCATTATGTGGCGATTGGTTTTCCAGTCGCTCCATTTTCTAGTCCTGACGCTCCGGCCCTTGAAATTATTGCCAAGATTCTTGGATTTGAAGCAATTATGGAGTTGAGAGAGGGGAATACAGATTTTACTAAAGGAGTCTACCGTGTACCGTGTATCCTAGAAATGACCTCAGTTCATGGCCTTCTCTATATCTGGTTTGCCACAACATCTCCTGATTATGCTCGGTATGGTGAACAGGCGATTATCCAGAAGTGCTATAAGCTCTGCACCCACCTTATCAGTGAACAGGACTTTCAGCATTTTCGGTATGCTGCGATGAACGATTACTACACCGCCTTTCAAGATTCAGCCCTTGATCTCTGTAATCTGATCGTTGCTTCTGCTTGTAATGGAGATCGGCGTCTTGTATGGCTTAATAACTTTCGTGAATCGTTTAGGGCGGTCACTCGTGAATCCTTGCGTAGAGTAGCTCGAAAGTATTTAAGTGGGAATTACGGGCGGGTAGTTATCCGGCCCCAAATGATCGAATAAACCATGGCCAAGAAAGCATGCTGTCAAAAGATAGTCCAGGAATGTGTTCTACCTACACACGCTGATTGGATATATATTTTGCTGTTCTGCACATGCGGTGACGAGTTTATGATCTGGAGAAATGAATCTGAACGCAGGGCCTCCAAAGCAGGCCAACGCCCGTAGAGATACGGGCTTTCATTTTACTAAAAATTAAGATATATTTTCTCTATGCCTTACCAGCCCTCAACTCTTAAACTTTCTCGATCAGCTCTGAAGCTCTTTCAAGAGTGTCCTAGGTGTTTTTGGCTAGATTTGCACCATAAGATTAAGAGGCCGCCGGGATACCCATACACGCTATCAGCGGCTGTCGATTATCTCGTAAAGCAAGAATTCGATGGCTATAGAATAAAGGATATTCTCCCACCAGTATTTGATGGCATTGATGCTAAACTGTATAAAGGACCTGAACTGCCTGACTGGCGGAATAACTTTCGAGGCGTCTCATATTTTGATGAAGCTCTAAATGCTATCCTGTATGGAGCGGTCGATGACATTCTTGAATTTCCAGATGGTTCTTTGGCGGTTGTGGACTATAAATCATCAGGTTCAAGAGAGATAACAATCTACGATGACTATCGCAAGCAGATGGAGATATACAGCTATCTTATGGCTCAGAATGGATTTAAAGTTCAACCGCATGCGTATTTTGTCTTCTATCTTGTCCAGAAAGACGGGGGAGGATTCAAGAACTTCCTTCCTTTTAAGGAGGAATTAAGGCGAATTGATGTTCAGCCGGAATGGGTGGATGCAACATTTGAGCAGGCGGTAAAAGTTGCCAGGCAGAATCACGCTCCGGAGGGCCACCCTGAATGCAAGCATTGCTCTTTTGTTTTAAGAGCTGGAGAGTTTAATCCGCTCACGGTTAAGTCTTCAAAAAAGAATATTTCCGATCTTGAACAGCTTCCATTACATGAATTTTAAATATGGACACAACTAATAAAATCACTGCCGACTACTTCTACAAGTTTTTCCAGTGTCCCCATTGGATTTGGTACGACATCTACGGGGATGGGAAAAATAAGCGATCGATACCCCCTTTATTAGAGATGATCTACAAAGGCAAGATGGTTGAGGCGGATAAAGAACTATCTCAATTTAAGGAATTCGAGCAGGTCAAGCCTGAACTATTTAAAGATTTAGATGAGGCCTTTTTGGCGACCCTGGAATTAATGAAGCAAGGCAAGAATATCTACCATGGCGTTTTAATGTCCGGAAATTGGGTTGGCATCCCCGATCTTTTAGAAGTTAGGCCAGGGAAATCAAAATTGGGAGATTGGCATTACGTCGTCTATGATGCCCAGAATTCTTTAGATCTCAGGGATGAATTTAAATTCCAGCTCATCTTTTATTCCTTAATCTTGGAGCAGATCCAAGGCGTTCGCCCTGAAGCTGGATATATCATTGATCCCGACGGCAATGAAAGATCTTTTAAGGTTGATGAATTTTTAGATCAATTTCATTTGACTCGGGTTCAGATTGAGAAAATATTGAACGGCGAGAAGCCGGCGCCATTTCTCAAATCAAGCTGCAAGAGAACGCCTTGGTATTCTCTTTGCCTTTCCGAGACTCAAGGTTGCAACGATGTTTCGCTTATCTATCGGATTAGTCAGGCGGATCAAAGAAGGCTGTATGATATAGGGATCAAGACGATTGATCAGCTGGCAGATAAGAACGTGAATGATTTACAGGCGGAATTAGAAGATTGGCCCTTTGATAAGATAGTCAGGTTTGCAAATCAGGCCAAGTCTCTTATCACCGGTGAGCCAATCATCTTAAGAAAAGCTTTATTCCCTGATGTTAGATACGAAATATATTTTGATATTGAAAGCGATCCTTTAAGGGACATTGATTACCTTTTAGGATTCCTGGTGAAAGACACCAAGGAGAATAAAGTGGAGTATAAATACTTCTTAGCTAAAAATAAAGAGGAGGAAGCGGAAATATGGAGAAAGTTTCTTGATTTTCTGGTTAATCTTGAAGATTTTGTAATATATCATTATGCATACTACGAGAGGCAAGTATTTGATAGATTAGTTTTAAGATATGGTGCTCCCGGCAGCCTCGTTGATAAATTTAAAGAGAATACGATTGATCTTCATTCAAAGTTAGTCGATTCTATTATTTTGCCCATCTATTTCTATAGCCTCAAAGATGTTGCCGCTCATTTTGGATTCAAGTGGGATGATCCCAATGCCGGCGGAGCCGAATCAGTTGTCTGGTATGACGACTGGGTTAAAAACCAAGACCCGGATATTCTAAAAAAGATTATGAGATACAATGAAGATGACGTTCGGGCAACCTTGCTCATAAAGGAATGGCTTGAGAAGCATGGGCCGGGTAAAGTAAAGGAATCTCTTGAGGAGTAAAATTCTAAATTCAACTTGACCCCACGTCAAGTATATAGTAATATCTTCTCCATTGAGGGAAAGGGCCCTCAGGGAGGTTAGTAGTAAATACCCAGCATTGTGCGGATCATCTGTCTGATCGAGTATATAGAAATGGTTCAA
>DATDZX010000003.1:0-3982 GCA_036516715.1 Minisyncoccota bacterium
GCAGAAGATAGAGAAAGAGAAGGGAGAGTTCTCCTGGGGCAGCGAGGTGGAGAAGGTTTACTATGAGCTGGGGCTGGCGGCAAAGCCGAGAGTCAACCACCTGGTGAAGGAGTTTTTTGACAAGAGGAATAAGGTGGGATAGGCAGTTCGTTATGCAGAGGCTCTTCTTTTCCAATAGCCAGGGATTAAATCTCGCTGGCGTGCTGCACCGCCCCGGGAAAAAAACTGTTGCAGCGGTCATCATCTCCCACGGATTCGCTGCAAACAAAGACAGGACACGCCATGTCCGCCTGGCAGAGGCCTTGTTGGATGCCGGCTTTGCCGCCCTCCGGTTTGACTTTGGGGGCTGCGGCGAGAGCGGCGATCGGGAGATTACGGTGCGTGGCCAGGTTGACGACCTTCAGTCCGCAATCCGTGAGATGAGGGAACGGGGCTACACCTCCATCGGATTGCTTGGCGAGAGCCTGGGCGGACTGACCTCTGTCCTTGCGTATGATTCCCAAATCCGGGCTTTGGTCTTGTGGGCGCCGGTCACCGCATCGAAAACACCGTCCCTGATCCAGACCGAGGAGCTGCGTACGGAGATGCGCCAAAAGGGATTTGTCCTCTACCATAAGGACGGAAGGGCATTCAGGATCCCGCGGGAATACATTGAGGAACGGCAGGTGATACGGCAGCAAGAGACCCTGTCCAGGATCACCGCTCCTGTCCTCATCATCCATGGCGATTCTGATGAGGTCGTTCCCCTCCAACAGTCCAGAGATGCATTGTGATTCCTGCCCAAATCATCCCGGCTGGAGATCATCCCTGGGGGAAACCATCGGTTCGAGCATGCGGGAGACAGGCTCATATCATTGTCTGTGGATTGGTTTAAGGCACGTCTTTAACTAATTGTGATATTAATCTTATAAAATTTGAGCTGAACAAACTCTTTAATGGGTTCTATTGAATATTTCAATCTGGGGTCCGGGTCACCTTCAAGTGTAACTATTATTCCATAAACTTTTTGTTCTTTTGCTAACTTTTTCTTAACCCAACCAATATACCTTAAAGTTTGTCCAATGACTTTGTCGCTTTCTCTGCCTTTCTTCAATTCAATAACAACAAAATCTCCTGTCTCTTTGTTTTTACACAAAAGGTCAATTCTACCAACTTCTTTTGTATCATACTGTTGACCAACATATTCACCATCTTCTTCTAAAATTCCCAAGTTATTAAATTCTGGTATCTTTTCCCAATTACCTATGAGAAACTCTTCAAGTTGAGATTCTAGCTCTGCTGGTAGACCATTTTCTTCAGTTTCTTTTTTAGTTTCTTCTTCTAATGATAAAGCTCCTGTGGTGCCCAGCCACCACACCCCATCTATTTGCCACAAAGAAAGACTGTTTTGTTTTACAAGATTATTTATCATATCATTTATTTTTACATATTTTTCTGCAAAACTCTGATTTTTAAGGTTTGGAAATATTTCAAAACCTTTCATCCCATCTTCAGTAACGCTATTATAAACACCGTATTTGTCAGGGAAGACAACTAAAAGTATCGGCGTCAATACGGCTCTTCCCAAACCTTTAATCATTGGTGGTTTATTTTTTGGTATTATCTCTTCTAGACGATCTTTAATTGGTATTGACTCATCAAGGAGCAATTTTAATACGGATTTTAGTTTCCCCATATCAGAAGTTATCAGATTGCCTTGTCTATGGATTCCTTCCCAATGTTTGTTATTTTTTATCAATAGAAACGATTTGAAATCTTCTGCCGAAAGATTATCTAAGTTATTAGGATGAAACAAAGAGCCGTACTTTTGGATAACATTTTTTTCATCATTAATTCTTTCAGCATCAGTTTGATACCGTTTTTTGACGATTTGAATTGCTTCTTGTAGTTCCATTTTTCAACCTAATAAAACACATTTATTCTAACTTTATTAAATCTTTGCTTTCTTGATTCTTTGAACGAACTCTTAATAGCTTTCGTTCTTTATTTAGTAATCTAATCAGTTGTAACTCTGAATCATTAGAGTATTTCTCTCTTAATGCATATTTTAAAACGCCCTCAGCTATCTCCTCTAATGGTTTAAATGTAATATGTTTACGTTTAAAGAAATCCATTAAAATTTTTTCATGTTTATCTCTCATCTTTTTTGTTATCAAAAAGAAACTAAAATTCAGTCCAAACTCTTTTTTTAATTTTTCAAAGAATTGTTTCCTGTCATTCTGGTTGTTTACTAATTTCAGCTTAGATGCATCTTGCTTTTGCCTTTTGAAATTTAGTTTTGATTCACTTTTTTTGAATAGGTCAGAAATACCGTTTGGAGAAATTGGCCAAGCCTTTACTTCAGCCATAATAGCATTAGGAAGTTTGTCATGATGTTTATTGCTAATTCTTATAGCCATTACATCTGCTTCCAAAACTCTATTCTTTTCAATTTTTACTTTATAGCTAGTTCTAACAAAAAATCCTTTTGATTCAAGATATAATCTTACTAATCTTTCAGTGGCTTCTTCCATACCTACAACCTCGCGATCTTCCCCGCATCAGTCAGCTTCAGTCCGTCCTTGATGATCAGGTCCTTATCCTCCAAATCGCCCATTGCCCGGTACAGCATGGCGGTGGACATGTCAATCTTTTTGGCCAAGTCGCTGATATTCTCGTAATTCCCGGAGTTTATGTACTCCAAAACCTTCTTCTCGCTTTCTGTCAACTTAAAGCTCAGCCTGGGCAGGTAGATGACCGCATTCTTGTCCTCTTCCGGATTATAGGCAATCTTTTTCACCCGGTCATGCCTTGCATATGCAGCAAACAACAATCCAATGGCTTTTGTCTTGCGGCCGGAGGTAATGTTAATGTAGATGATATCATCCTTCGGCTGCAAATCGATGACCTCAACGCATTTGGTGGCGACATTTACAATGTCATACACATCGGTCTTTACCACCTTCACCTCGATGACCTTCCCCAATGAATCCTCAATGATTTTCAGGCTCCGCTCCTGCTCCCTGCTGGGCTCTTTGTCCACGAGTAAAACCAGGCGCTCCGGGCCCAGCCTGGTAGTGGCAAGAATAACCGGCTCCGGATGATACAAAGTAGCAATTAAGACCCTTTTCCCCATGACTTTACCCCCCTCCTCTCCTTCGGGGGGAACAGGGTTTATATAACTTTCCATAGAGGAAAGAAAAATGACATGATTTATATTACTTTCTATCAATAGATAGAAGTTATACTATAAAATAGAAATATTTATATATTAGTGAATATTCTATAAACGACTGTAGGCGATGACCAATGAAAATATCCGAAAAGCTTGCGATTATCAAACGGCAGGAGGGGGAGCTGATGCGCCTGTACGAGCTGAGAGAGGGCATCGCCAAGCAGAGCTTTAAGGAAACTGCAATCAGGACGGAAAAGGATACTCCAAAAGAGATAGAGAAAAAGCAGAGGGAGTTCCGGGCAGGCAAAAAATCAAAGATCGCCGATATTGATACTCAAATCAGGCAGCTGACCAAGGATATCATCGAAGGGAAGAACACAGTCAACCGGAAGAATGTCGAGATCGGCATTGACAAAAAACTTGCCGAAATGAAATACCTGAGAATCGAGCTTTCAAAGCTTATGAGGCTGGTGAAAAGCGGAAGGTATATCGAGGCATTTGATTCGGATATTTTTGAAGAGCTCGGGCTTGCTGCCAAGATAAAAGAGTTTGAGGAGCACAAGCAGAAGCTTGACAATGATATTCAGAAGACCAACTGGTCAACCGAGTTATGATCCCCTGCTTTGCATCGGATACCTGATGAGCGGCGCACCTGGGCTGTTCTTACAGCCCATGAGCAAACGGCACAATGCACACTGTCCCTCGCATTGCAATCAGCACCTTACACGGGCCTTGCCCTGAGCCATGCGCATTAAGGATATTTGCCCTAAGGATCATCAATTTAAGGGATTACCGAGCCATGCCCGGCATTACCGATTATAGGCGCTG
>DATDZX010000004.1:0-10703 GCA_036516715.1 Minisyncoccota bacterium
CCCCCCAGTCGTAGTCGAGCTTCGGGTGGCCGCCGTTCAGGTACAGGCACGGCACGCGGCCCTTGCCGTACCGTGAGCCCACGAGCTCGAGGTAGTGGTGACTGAGGACCTGGGGGAAGACCGTGGTGTGAATGATTCCCCGCCACGCTGTGTACGGTGACCGACCCTCTTTCTTGATGTTCTGTCGGCTGATTGACGGCTTCGTGTTCAGCCGACCAGCGCCGTCCTCGACGTCAATCATCAGGTAGGGGCCGGCTGGTGTTTCGATGATGTCGGTCAGGTGTCCGGCGTCCAGGGTATTGACGCCGGTCTTGCCCACGAGCTCGACTTTCGCCATCAGTTCGGTCAGGTCGAGCTTTGCCGGCTGGGGCGGGACGAGGAGGAAGAGACCTGAGGGCAGGTCCTTCCGGAAGGGATCGGCATGTTCATACGTTGCCAGACCCTTCCCGACCAGCGTCTCGACCTGGAAGTCGAAGAGCTGGGCCGGTGTCGGCAATTCGATCAGGGGGCGCTGAAGCGCCCGATACTGATCGGCCGACACACTGATTGGCTGTGTCGTGGGCATGTGGCCCCTTTCTTGCGCGTTCAGCGCGTTGATGAAAAGATCCAACTTTCGATGTTAACCATACACCTTTTTAGGTGGATTGTCAATATTCTGTAGCTTAGAGGAAGTACTTAAGCCTTGGAAAAATAGGTAAAATCTGATAAGATACTATCCGTTATGAAACGCTCTACTCGGCGTGTTATTTTTCTCATCGGCGTAGCTATTTTCTTCTGCGCCAG
This sequence comes from Minisyncoccota bacterium, assembly GCA_036516715.1. GTDB lineage: Bacteria > Patescibacteriota > Minisyncoccia > 2-02-FULL-40-12 > GWA2-44-9 > DATDZX01. The sequence continues at coordinate 784 of DATDZX010000004.1, forward strand.
CTACGCTGTTTTGCTTTACGCCCAGGGATATACATATGACTTTAGCAATAATCGGTTCAGTTTAACCGGCACCCTTTACGTCCGAGCGAATACCAATGCTAGGGTATATCTTAACGATGAACTAAAAGGCACCACCTCTTTTATTGGTAATTCCTTTAATATCAGTGGACTTGAACCTGGTTCATACACCATACGCTTGGAACAGGAGAATCACTCTGTATGGCAGAAACAAGCTATTGTCGAAGATGGAATGCTGACTGAATTTTCGAGAATAATGATTCTCCCGACTAGTGGGGATGGGAAAGAAGAAATTCTAACTGAAATTTCAGAAATATTATATCCCAGTCCATCTTTTTCTCCTTCACCAAGTATCTCTCCGTCTCGGACTGTCTCGCCAAAGCCCAGAGCATCTCTTTCTCCAAGCCCATCAGTCTCAATTTCTCCAGAGTTGCTGCCCCCATTCTTCGTTGAGAATGGGAAGCTCTTTCAGAGAAACGGAGAGAACTTGCTTCAATTATCAGATAAGGCTGAAGGCTTCGTGCTCTCGAAGAATAAGAGGAAGCTTTTATGGTGGAACAGCAATGAGATTTGGGTTATGTATCTAGAGGCCACAACCTATCAGCCATACCGCCAGACTCTTGATAGGGTCATGGTCTCTAAAATCCAAAGCCCAATTAAAAAAGGATCATGGTTCAGGGACAATGATCATGTATTAATTGAAACTAATACAAAATACGTTGTTATAGAAATAGACACCCGGGGGGATATTAATACTATTGAATTTAATAAATAGAAAAGCCCCGGACTACTTCCTGGGCTGGCGCTCTTTTGATTTACTTGGATGCAGAGAAGAGTTTGTTATTAGGCGATCGTTAACTCCAATAGTCCGACCGCAGAATGCGCATTGCTTGCCCGACTGTCCTTCTTCATAGCAGTTTCGGCATTTAACTGTTTTTCGGCTCTGCATAATAGATGAGCCTAGGAATATTAGCATAGTGGAATATAAAGAAAAGCCCCATATGGGCTTTTCTTTACCTCTTGCTCCAGCGAGGTGATTTTCTCGCTTTCTTGAGCCCATACTTCCTTCTTTCCTTGGCTCGAGGGTCTCTCATCAAAAATCCCGCCTTTTTCAGTTTCTTTCTGAAGTTAGCATCAAACATGGTCAGCGCTCTAGCTAGTCCGTGCTTAATAGCGCCAGCCTGGCCTGCCAGACCACCTCCCTTAACCATAACCGTTGCTTTGAACCTGGTTAAGGACTTAAGTCTTCTTAATGGAGACTCAACGACTGATTGCAGATTAGAGTCGGTGAAATATACTTGATAATCTTTATTATTAACTATTATAAGGGCGCGATCGCCTTCGATCACGTCAGTGGACTTTTTAGTGTAGAGTCTCACTCGAGCGCTCGATTCCTTTCTTCGGCCAACCGTTTCATAGTATTTCTCTTTGCCGTTCTTAGTCTCTTCCGCCTGGTCCTCAAATATCGGAAGTATTTCCTCGGTGTTAGATTCTTCTTCGATTGTGATGTCTTTATCTGGCATTATTTAAATTTAAGATTTTGAATTATCTTATCCCTATGCTTATTCTTCGGCAACATGTTGTACACACTCTTTCTTAGTACCTCTCCTGGTTTTGAAGCCCAAAGCTCGGAAAGGGTTCGGGCCTTAATGCCGCCATGGTAACCGGAGTAATGAAAATATTTCTTTTGGTTGAACTTGTCCCCTGTGAATTTAACTTTGTCCAGATTCATGATATATACCTGGACTTCGGGCAGGAGGTAGGGGGTATATCCTGGCTGATCCTTGCCGCGCAATAAGACGGCGACCCTTGAGGCCAGTCTACCTAGTGATTGATTAGTTGCGTCTAGCTCAATTTTTCTCATTATTTTATGCTCCATTCAATGATGGCCATAGGCGAGCCGTCGCTCGTCCGCTGACCTTTTCTTATGATCCTAGTATAGCCTCCTCCTTGAGACTCAAATTTTGGCTTAACGTCACTAACTAGCTTCTTGACGGCTTTTGGATGGAGATCTTTAACCAGCAACCGCTGGGAAGCCTGAGTATTCTTCTTAGCATGGGTGACCATCCGGTCAATATATCCCGAAAGAGATTTGGCCTTAGCCGCGGTAGTCGTAATCCGGCCATGCTCAATTAAGGCCGTAGCCAATGATCGATACAAGGCAGTGCGCTGCTTAGTCTCCCTTCCAAATTTTCGGTGCTTCCCCCTTCTCATGACTATTTTTTCTTTATTTTAACGGTTTTCTTTTTGGTCTCCTCAACTGGCTCCGGCACCACAATATCCCCTATAACCTTAAAATGGTCAAGAAGGATCTCGGCCGCGTTCTTCATGGCCTGCTCAGGCTCGATTGAGCCGTCTGTCTCCACATCCATAGTAATCTTGTTAAAATCAATCCGCTGGCCGACACGTATATTCTCAATAACGAAATTGACGGACTTAACAGGGGAAAAGATAGCATCAACTGAAATCATGCCGATGGCTAACTTTTCCTTTTGTCTCTGCTCAACCGGCACGTAACCAACGCCTTTTTCAATATCAATCTCCACGCTGACTTCCGTTTTCTTCTCAGTGATTGTGCAGATATGCTGGTCAGCGGGGGAAATTAGCTCCACGTCTGAAGTGAGCTTGATATCTTCTGCTGTAACCACACGCTCACCCTTAACGTTTAGAGTCACTTTTACCGGCCCATCGCCGTAGAGCTTGAATCTGATCTTCTTAAGATTAAGGATTACCTCAATGACGTCCTCAAGAACCCCAGGCAAGCTGGAGAACTCATGATCCACGCCTTTAATCTTAATGGATGTTATCGCCGCTCCTTGGAGAGATGAAAGCAATACTCTTCTTAAGGGGTTGGCAATAGTGGCTCCATAGCCTGGCATTAAAGGCGAAATCTCAAATTTCGCGGTACTGCCTTTCTTTGATACGACCTTTATTTGTTCTGGTAGCTGTAGCATGTTTTTGGATGAATATATGGATTAGTAATCTCCGGATATCCATCATTAATTAACGTGAATAATACTCAATTATGGCCTGCAGGTCTGCAACTTGGATGCCGCTTTCCTCCGGTGTCGGGCTACCTTTCACTATCCCCTCCATCTTATCCTTGTCTACCTGCAGCCAAGTTGGAGCATCTAACTTCTTAATCCATTGGGGAACTAATGAAGCAAAATATGTTATTTTCTGGCTTCCCTCCCTGACACTGATTTGATCACCAATCTTAGCTTGATATGAGGGGATGTCTGTCTTTCTGCCATTCACCAAAATATGGCCATGGTTTACTATCTGCCGAGCTTGATCCCTGGATTGGGCCAGACCCATTCTGAAAACTATATTATCCAATCGATGCTCAAGTGAGTTCAAAATATATCCATACGGCTCTTTCTTTGAGATCACAGATTGCTTAATGTATTTCTTAAATTGCTTTTCCAGCAATCGATAGATATTTTTAACTTTCTGCTTCGATCTAAGTTGAGTAGCAAATTCTGAAGGCTTCCGGGAATGTTTCCGGCCATGAATACCGGGCGGATACGGTTTTTTGATCGTTGCTGATTTTTGAGAATGAGAACGCTCTCCTTTTAGAAAGAGCTTCTCCCCTATCCTTCTCTCTATTTTTTCTCTTGGTCCAGTGTATCTTGCCATGGCTATACTCTTCTTGGTTTAGGTCGCCTGACGCCATTATGGGCGATAGGGGTCTTATCCATGATTGATGAAACATTAAGGCCGGTGCCAGCTAAGCCTCTAATCGAAGACTCTCTTCCTGGCCCCACGCCCTTTACAATGATTTTAACGCTGTTTAGATTAAATTTCTTAGCTTTTTCAACCACGTCTTTAGCCACCAAGTTGGCAGCATAAGGGGTGGATTTCTTCGTGCCCTTAAAGCCCAAAAGACCTGAAGAGGACCAAGCAATTATTTCCCCCTTCAAATCAGCAATGGCAATCAGGGTGTTATTGTACGACACATTAATATATGCGGTGCCATTAATAACCTGGCGTTTAGCCGGCTTTTTCTTGGCTTCAGAAGCCGTCTCCGTGACTGCTTCTGGATTTTCGTTGGTAATTATTCGTTTTTTTCCCATGATTATGTTTTTTCAGATGATGGCTTTCTGCCTGAGCCCATTGTCTTTCTGACATTGGGACCAGGACCCGGTGTTCTGGATGTTCTGGAGTTAGTTTTTGACCGGCCATGAATAGGCAGGTGCCGGGCATGACGCAATCCCTTCCAAGAACCAACTTCTTTCATATGCTTAACGTTTTGGCCGATATCCTTACGAAGATCTCCCTCAACTTTATATCCGGCTTCGATGATCTTTTGGATTCGATTCATCTCATCCGCTGTTAAATCTTTGGCCCTTTTATTAGGATCAACGTTGGCTGAGCGCAGGATTACCCGGCTGGAGCTTAAACCAATACCAAATACGTATGGCAATGAATATTCAATCTTCTTATTGTCGGGGATGTTAATCCCTAAAATTCTAGGCATTATCCTTGTCTTTGCTTATGCTTAGGATTCTTGCAAATCACATACAAGCGGCCTTTTCTCCGCACTATTTTGCAGTGATTGCACATTGTTTTTACTGATGCTCGGACTTTCATATGCAAACAAAAACTTATGGTCATTTACGACCCTGGCCTCCCTCTTAGAAACGGTACACGATCCGGCCCCTTAAGCGGTCAGGGCTTAGCTCGACCGACACCTTGTCGCCAATCATTACTTTAATGTAATGAAGGCGCATCTTGCCGCCTAAGTAGGCAAGAACCATCTCTCCCGTTTCGAGCTGAACCCGAAAGGTGGTATTGGGAAGGGCTTCGGTTACCGTGCCATTTACTTTTTCTTTGATCTGGTTGGTCAAAATATATATACCTCTGAAGGGCGAAGGCCCGCTATTTAGAAATCATAGCACCGCCCTTCTCCGGCCAACGCTTTCATAACCCCTAGAAGAGATTAGTTCAAGCTTTAATATATTAGCAGAAAAGGAGGTGAGGAGTCAATGCCATTGACTAGCCTGTATAAATCACCTATCTTATCAAAAGCTTTTTACAATATTATGGAAACAGGAATCATCTTAGATGCTGGGCAAGGTATCACTCTCCGGCAATTCAATATTTCTGATGCCGTCCCACTTTTTAATCTCATCGACCAGAATCGCCTCCATCTTAGCCAATTTGGCGACAACACCTCATCTATATACCCTACTTTGGAATCCGTCGAGCGGGGCATTAACTGCCCGATTGACCCAAGAAAAATACGCTTTGGTATTTGGAGAGATGGCTGGCTCATGGGGACAGTTAATCTCAGGCCCCTCTCTGAGATAGAGGCGGAGATAGAATACTGGGTTGGCCGGCAATTCTGCGGCAAGGGCGTAGCAAAAAGATCTGTTTCAGCAACAACCAGTGATGGCCTTACCAAATTTAGGGTTATTGTCGGAAAAGTACACAGAGACAACTTTCCAAGCCAACATGTTCTGGCAGCTAACGGTTTTAAGTTCAAAGACTACAGCCAAGTATATATCTGGTACCAAAAAACTGCTCCCAGGAGAGGATTCTGGCCATTCAATCTGCTCCGCGCCCCATAGAGGGGCTTTTCTATTCGTAGATAAGTTGGATCTTAACCTTAGTCTCCTCCTTAGGAACCTTTGAGACCCAGAAAGGAGAAAGCAATACTCTCGCCGACTTTACTTGAGCCAGACCCTTTAAGTATTCCCTGATCTGGTCTTCTTTTCTGCCAGCCAAGTCAGAGATGATTTTCTTTTCATCTATCTTGCCGTAGGCACTGCCTTTGACTTGGACGTTAAACTCAATAGTATTAGTATCTGAATTTAATTTAGGACTAGAGTATTCAACTTCCACTTTGTCAGCAATAACTGTTAGATTATTAGCTTTCTCCACTCTGGAGGATACGAGGGTGAGGATATCCTTTTCTTGGAAGCCGATGGTCTTTAATGAGCCATTAAGGGTCATTTCAAATGATTCGGCGGCATCATCTATTTGGGCCGTTGATTCCGGAGCCATGATATTAGGAATGGCATCGCTGATGACCGTCAAACCAGCAATCTCAGATTTTAACCCAGTCTGAAGATCAACCTTCAATTTATTCGTCAGCTCGTCTTTGGCTTTGATATAGTCGGATTCGGAGACTATCTTAGCTTTTCCGTTGGTGCCACCGCGCATTGCCTCCTTGGACTCACCATAGACATTCTGGTATCTCTGGGTATCCCCTTTCTCTTGAAAGGCGGGGATATTGAATTGGCCAGGCTCAATGTTATACGAGGCATCGGCTTTGTCTGCGATTACATTCACTTCCACCGTTCCCGGGATACTATTTTTTGCTGCCGGGACAGTGATAGTGGTCAAGCTTCTGAATATATATCCCTGAGATGATCTAAAACGGGTAGTAGCGATCAAGGGCTGGGGCGAGGAGAGCTTGTTGTAGACGATAATCTTACCTTTAGCTTTTTGGGCTACATCTCTCTCCCCTGTTGTAGAATATTCTCCCGAGACAGACTTTTGGATATTGAAAAGCTGGCCTGGAACTCTATTAGTATTTGAATCTACCGCCGAGAACCGGTCAGAGGCGCTAACCTTGAACTGAAGATCCAGGGGGTGCTTCAAGGGTCGGATCTCTATCTTCGCCGTCCCGGCAGTGACATACACGGCCGTGCCGAACAGGATGATGACAATCGCCAGCGCGCCAGCGACCCACCTAGTAGTACCCAAAGGCTTTCCTTGTCTTGCCCTAAGATTAAAAGGCCAACCGGGCTTCCTAAAAGTGTCTTTTACCTGATTTTGAGATGATTTCCAAAGGCCTTGCATTTCCTTGAGAATCTCGGCCTCCTTCTTAGATCCCTGACTATGGATATCAAGCTTTATGTGTTTTTCTTTTGAATGGACAGGAACTGAACGGGAATGATCGGCTCGGACCATATCATCCATGCCTCTCTTAGATTTAGCCAGGGTCGTCACTGCCTCATATTCAGGCTCTTGATCGATTTCCTCCTCTTCAGGATCTTCCGGTTCCATTACTGGTTCTTGTTTTTCTTCCGGTTCATCTTTCTGTATATCTAGATCGGATGAGTGTCCCGTCTCTCTTTCAAGAAAATCAAAGTATTCTTTATCCGAGGCCAGTTCTTCAAGCGGTTCGGGTTCTTTCTTAATCTTCTTGGGTTGAACCGTATTTACCATTTTTACCTTTGGCGCTTTCCTCGTCCCCGTTTGCTTCGGCATGAGGATATCGAATTTGTATTGCTTAGCTAAAGCATTGACATCCGGATTAGAGCAAAGAAAAGAAACGGCCTTCTTTCCAATCTGAGCTTCCTTTTGAAGAATCACAAAATGGCCCTCGGCCTGAAAGGCCTTTGATTTTTTAGGTAAGACAAAAATTATTTCTTGGGCCGAGGCGTCTCGAAAGATATCAAGCAGTTCCTCGAAGGAATCGTCTTTTAGGACATTGATAATCTTGGTGGCGGCCATGATGTATATAAGTATACAACGCAATCTTTAGAGGGACAATGGTTTGCTGAAGTGGAGAGGATATGATATATGGTTTACATCCCAGGATTAGAATGAGAGAAAAAGACAAGAAACCCGTCTTTTCGCCTGTGTCGTTCTTTGTCACCGCCGGCCGGATATTTGAAAGAGCTTGGCCTCTTTGTCCGGATGCTGATACTCGAGGCTGTAGCTATCTTTGTTTAATGGATGATTTGACTGGATTTGTTCTGCTCCATGGCCTGATCTACCGGGCCGGGTTTATAGGAAAAGCCCGCCCAGCAAAAGTAGAGCGTTATCATCTTTTATCATTTGAGAAGGTGGATAGACTAAGACAGTATCCTCCTCACCTCAGCAGTTTCCAGAGCGCCTATGATCCGCTTGAGCAATATCCCGGAGCTATCCGGATTAGAAGTTATGGAAAGCTGGCCAGCCTATCTGGCTTAACCCCCGGTATTCTTGATGAGGCCGTCGTCCTTGTCAGCGCTGTTAAAGAAGGCGTCATCTCCGTTGAGGAAGGCGGATTGATTGCCGTTATCAGCCGAAACCAGTTCTATCTCCAGCTTCTTGATTTGTGCCAGGACATCAGGGCCGTCGCTTAAGCGGCCCTTTCCATTTAGTATCCGTGCTTCCTTAGAATTGCTTCCACTTCCCCTGAATTATGGCAACCCATTAGATCAATACGGAGTTCTTTGGCTCCTTCCCAGCCTTGAATATATATCTTGAAAAATCTTTTTAACTGGGCGAAATTCTTTTCTTCCCCCCATAGCTGAGTAAAGAATCCGACATGCTTTCTTAAGAGTATAATTCTTGCCAGGGGTGTTTCATCTCTTAAAGAATGATTAGGATTAAAGAACCATGGATTTTTAAATATCCCTCGACCAACCATAACGCCATCCAGGCCATACATTTTAATTTTAGATTCTGCCTCCTCAAGATTCTCGACGTCGCCATTGCCGATGATCAAGGTTTCTGTCCCCTCGGCCATATCCGCTACTTTTCCAATCTCGTCCCAATGCGCTGGAACCAACGATAGCTCTTTTTTTGTGCGGCCATGGATAGTAATGGCCGCAAGATCTGTCTCCAATAGCTTAGGAATCCACTTATCTGTCTCAATCGCGTCAAATCCTAATCTGGTCTTAACTGATACCGGCAGGCTTCCTGCCCCTTCCTTTGAAGCCGCTATTATCTCTTGGGCTAATGAAGGATTTTGAATTAAAGCGGCTCCGGCCCCTTGTTTGATGACTTTCCTATCCGGACACCCCATATTTATATCCACCCCATCAAAACCCAATTCCTTGGATAATTTTGCGCATTGAAAGAAATGTTCAGGCTTAGCACCGAAAAATTGAGCTACTATCGGTCGCTCATTTTCAGTAAAATACAGGTGCTTCATAAGCCTGTCCCTGCCTTGCGAGCAAAGACCGTCGCAGGAAATAAATTCGGTGTAGAAGACATCGGGTTTGCCGCATTCAGCAACAATCTGGCGGAAAGCCCAATCGGTTACATCCGCCATCGGGGCGAGAATCATAAAAGGTTGTGGTAGTTTTTTCCAGAACATTTGCTATTCTTTATTTAGAACCATTACAATATATGCCCCTCATTCTATATTGGGAAGGCCTAGAAAAGAAGTTCGAGAGGTATATCGAAGCTAGATTGACCACCTTTATCCTGGCGCATGATGACAAATGTAAGACATCTGATATCGTCTTGGCGGGCTTTTTCTTTCTGATTGCCATCAATACAATAGCGATCTTTGGCTTCATATTTTTCCGGCTGGGAAAGAGGGCTTGCCGACTCATAGATTTGATAACAGCTAAAGGCTATTGAAAATCCTCGCCGAGGCGGTAAAATGCCATTAATAGATCTTTATGTTTACATTCATCGTTGCTCGGGATTCAGAAGGATATTTCGCAGTCGCAAGGCCTGAAAGTGGAGATTTGGGCGGAAATGATGTAGATATCATCTTCCAAGTTTCCAGTGAAAGCCTAGATGAGGCTATTAATCAAATCAGGCAAAAATGCAGAAGAAGAGGCATTAAGAAAGTTTTCGGGATGCCGGATATTACTGGATCACGGCCCGAAGCCGCCTAACGCCCGCACTGACTGCTTCCTCCTTCACGATCTTGACTTTCCCTATCTCCCCTGTTTTCTTCACGTGCGGCCCGCCGCACAGCTCTTTTGAATAGTCCCCGATTGAGTAGACCGATACTCTGTCGGGGTACTTTTGTTTAAAGAAGGCCAAGGCACCCGATTTAATTGCATCTTCGTAGGCCATCTCTTCTTTTGCGACTTCTACATCTTTACTAATGACATCATTCGTCCACTTTTCAACGCTCTGTATCTCCTCCTTGGTCATCTTTCTGGGGAATCTGAAATCAAACCTGAGCCTTTCGGGGGTGATATCAGAGCCTTCTTGTT
>DATDZX010000005.1:0-11476 GCA_036516715.1 Minisyncoccota bacterium
GCCGTTGACGATGATCTGAGCCGCCGCCCGTCGACGCTCACCGTCCGTCTCGAGCCGCCGCAAGTCTTCATCGCCGCCGCCCAAGTTCCGAACTTCATTGGACAATGACTTGAAGATACTCGCCGCAATGTCGAACGCCGACACGAACTCGCTCTTCGCCATTTCTGTTTCCTTTGTTTGGCTTACTGCCTACCAGCTCCCAGAGTGGGTCTGGCCTGCAGCCTGCCATTGTTAAAGATGTATTAATTATACCATAAAACAGGCTAAAAAGTCAATAGTGTGGAAAGTTCATTTTCTTGGTATATTCTGAAAATATGAAGCAGTATAATTTCTCGGTTATAATTGAGCATGACAAAGATGGCTACTTTGCTAAATGCCCTGAATTACAAGGCTGTTTTACTCAAGGAGAGACTTATGAAGAAGCCCTTGAGAATATCAGGGACGCCATAAAGCTTTACGTGGAGGATATGCTAGCTGAAGGAGAAAAGATTCCTAAAAACGACTCCATAAGCTTCTCAACTGTTCAAATATCTCTCTAATGCCAAAGTTGCCACGGCTGAGAGCAAAAGATCTGATTAAAATCCTATTAAAGGAAGGTTTTGTTTTTTCCAGACAAAAGGGCAGTCATCGTATATTTAAATCATTAGACGGCAAAAGGCGCGTTGTCGTCCCGATACATGATAATGAGATTTTGCATCCAAAGTTAATAAAGGATGCTTACAAAATTTTGAACCAAGGCCATTAATCTGATAAATTGTTCATATGCTAACTGACATCGAAGTCGAACATATCGCCAAACTGGCGAGGATAAAAATAACGGATAAAGAAAAAGAAACATTTAGAGGCGAGCTCTCCAGGATTTTAGATTACATTAATAAACTCAATGAAGTTAATACCGATTCAGTTGAGCCTTTGGCTCAAATAACCGGGCTAACTAATTCAACCAGAGAGGATGTATCTGTTGGAGAAGCGGGGGATAAGAACCTTTTAATCAGCCAGGCGCCGCAGAAGGAAAACAACTTAGTTAAAGTTAAAGCTGTTTTAGAAAAGAAATGAGTTTAGAAAATCTAACAATTCAAACGACTCTTAATGGGTTAAAAAGCAAAGAATTCTCGGGTGAAGAGCTTTTTAATTATTACCAAAAAAAGATAACAGAAAAGAATGGTGACCTTAATGCTTTTTTAACTGAATTTGATTATGAGACACCCCTAAAAGGAAATCTTTCTGGGATTCCTTGCGCGGTCAAAGACAATATTCTAATTGAGGGCCAACGAGCTACCGGTGGATCTAAAATTCTTACCAATTACATCGCCTCATACAATGCCACGGTAATTCAGAAATTAAAATCCCAAGGCGTTTCTTTTCTAGGTAAAACAAACTGCGATGAGTTTGCCATGGGCTCAAGCACTGAGAACTCAGCTTTTGGACCAACAAAAAATCCTCATGACTTAACTAGAATACCCGGGGGGACATCCGGCGGTTCAGCCGCTGCTGTTGCCGCTGATCTTTGTGTTTTTGCTCTGGGCTCAGACACCGGTGGATCCATCAGGCAGCCGGCGGCCATGTGCGGAGTAGTGGGAATTAAGCCGACATATGGCCGAGTTTCTAGACATGGCCTGATGGCTGCTGCCTCATCCCTAGAGCAGATCGGGGCTTTGGCTAAGAACGTCTATGACACGGCTTTAGTTTTAGAAACTATTGCTGGCCAGGACCGATTTGATTCTACGACTGTTCCCAAAGAAGTGCCTGAATATACCAAAGACTTGGATAAGAGCATCAAAGGAAAGACTATCGGCGTACCTAAGGAGTTCTTTAACAAGGGATTGGGTAAAGAAGTTGAAGAGAAGGTAAGAAAATCGATGGATCTCTTATCTAACTTGGGCTGTGAAATTAAAGAAATTTCTTTGCCAAACTTTGAATATGGCCTAGCCGCCTACTATATCATCAACCCCAGCGAAATATCTGCTAATATGTCCCGCTACGATGGGGTTCGTTATGGCCATTCTTCAAAAACAGCTCAGAATCTTTTTGATGCCTATTCGGAATCAAGAGCTGAAGGTTTTGGCCCGGAAGTAAAGAGAAGGATCATGCTGGGTACCTATGCTTTGTCCGCTGGCTATTATGACGCCTACTACTTAAAGGCTCAAAAAGTAAGAGCCTTGATCAAAAAAGATTTTGACCAAGCTTTTGAAAAAGTAGATGCTATTGTCGGGCCGGTGGCCCCGACGACAGCCTTCAAGATTGGAGAAAAAGCTTCTGATCCTCTGGCCCTATACCTGGAAGACATATACACTGTGCCGGTGAACCTGGCCGGTATTCCGGCCCTGTCCCTGCCTTGCGGGAAAGATTCTAAAGGCTTGCCCATAGGATTCCAGATAATAGGGAACATGTTTGAAGAAGGCAAAATATTTAATATCGCATATAACTTAGAAAAAGAGCTATTATGATCTATTACCTCTCTACACAACCCCGGACGTCCCGTCCGGGGTTGGAAAGCAAGACTTCCGTAGTCTTCACCCGTCTGCTAATGTCAATGCATGGAGACCAGGAAACAGGCCCACGCTATCTATCGCTGTGAATACCACATCGTCCTTGCCTCACGATACCGCCGGAAGATATTCGTGAGAGGAGTAGCCAGCTTCCTCAAACTCAAACTGCTTGAGCTGAGGAAATACTACCCTGACGTGGAATACATGCAGACCAACATCCAGCCAGACCATGTCCACCTGGTAATGCGTATCCCACCCAAATACAGCGTGGCTCTCATCATCCAGCTCATCAAAACCAACACCGCAAAATCAATGCGAGGGCAGTTTGAGTTTCTTAAGTACGTGTTCTATGGCAGAGGCGGTATCTGGTCAGTCGGCTATTTTGTGTCTACCGTGGGCCTGGACGAAGACAAGATTCTAGCCTATGTTAAATATCAGTCCCGTGAAGACTACGGACAAGCGAAGCTTGATCTGAAGTGATACCACGGGCGTGAGCCCGTGGAGGTTCATGAAGAAGGCAAAATATTTAATATCGCATATAACTTAGAAAAAGAGCTATTATGATCCAAGAAATATTCGCTTCAATAATTGTGGCTGTGGGAGGCTTCGCCTCTGGGTTAATGAGTTTTTCATATGGTGACATCCTGGGGGATATCGGATCGACGATTAATGATTCCGATATAGTTAGCAACATTAAGCTTTTCTCTTTTATTGCTTCCGCCTTTTTCGGTTTGCTTTTTTTAACTCTGCTATTCTTTTTTAAGAGATTCCATAAGACAAAGGCAAAGATCGCGGAAAAGACCGCTCCGCCATTGGCTGGTCCTTTGCCAGGAACAAATATGAAATGGGCCGAGGTTTTAAGTCACATAGAGTCACCCCGAGAGGGAGAGTGGAAATTCGCCATCATTGAGGCGGATAAGCTGGTGGATGACGCCTTAAGGACGAGAGGTTTTTCTGGCGAGACAATGGGTGAGCGCCTTATGGCTGTTGATCCGACTCAGCTCATCAGCCTGGAAGGCTTGTGGCAAGCCCATAAAGTGAGAAACCGATTAGCCCATGATCTCAACTATTTTTTACGCCACGCTGAGGCTAGGCAAGCCATTAACTTTTACGAATCTACTCTTAGAGAGCTAGGTGTGCTTTAAGTAGAAAAATAAATTCTTTGTTTCCGCCTTTTTCTCCTTTTAAAGGAGATTCTGTTTCCTTCAGGACATCCATGCTGATATCAGCTAAGTCTTTCCTGACATACCCAAGAACTTCGCCTATTGATTCTTCGAGCAATGTTCCCTTTCGAAGCATTCTAGGTTCTGCTTCGTAGTGAGGTTTAACTAAAGAAATAATGAACCCTGATTCTTTAAGATTCTTGATGGCGTTGGGAACAATGTTTTTTAGCTTCGTCCAGCTGGTGTCAATGGTTATCAGGTCTACTTTTTCAGGCAAAATAACATGCATCGCATTCTGTCTCTCCATAACTATAACCTTGGGATTGTTTCTGAGCTTCCAATCCAGGATGCCGTAGCCTGTTTCAATGGCATATACTTTTTCGGCCCCATGCTGAAGAAGACAATCCACGAAACCGCCGGTGCTGGAACCAAAATCAGCACAAGTTACTCCCTTAACTGGTACATCAAAATTATTGAGGGCATGTTCCAGTTTTTCTCCGGCCCGAGATGCGTATTTATTCACAAATTTTAAAATTCTTAATAGTAAAGACCGAGCTAAATTCTATTCCAATATTTGCAAGATTTTCTTTTGCCCCTTCGTTCCTATCAATTAGAGAAGCTGCCTTATGTACTTTAAATCCGCGGCTTCTTAACACTTGAGCAGATTCAATTAAGGATTTTCCAGTTGTGGTCGTATCGTCAATCAAAAGTATTTGATCTCTTTTATTTAGACTCGGCCCTTCAATTTGTTTCTTATCCGCGTGATTTTTGGCATGCTTTCGGATAATAAACGTTTTTAATGGATATTTTTCTAAATAAGCAAGATAGGCAAGTGAACCTAAAATTGGATCGGCGCCTACTGTCGGCCCGCCAACCGCTTTAATTCTATTTTCCTTAATGATCTTAAAGACAAGCTGGGTTGCAAGATATGCGCCTTCTGGAGTCAAGGTTACTTTCCTGGCGTTAAGATAATAGCTGGACGGCTTGCCTGATGTTAATATAAATCTGCCCTTCGTAATAGATTTATTTAACAGTCTAGCTAACTTTTGAGAAAATAAGACCATTGGTGGACCCGGGGGGAGTTGAACCCCCGATTAGTCAATGCCATTGACTCGTGTTACCGCTATACTACGGGCCCAATTATTTGCTACTGGTTAATATATTACCAATTATAGACAGCTCATTGTATATGTGGGCTGAAAAATAATCAATTCTACAAACCCCTTTATAATCTTTTTTTAATGTCGGTTTACCTATTGTGCGCGGATCAATTCTTGTTTTTTTGAATTTATCTAATGGTATACCAGTGGCCACTGACCAAAAGCTTTTAAGATTATTGACGTCTTGATCTGCCCTACACTGAACAGTACATGAAAACTTATTTTCATCAATATCATAGCAAGTCCTTAAAAGTTTCAAGAATAATCTTATAATTCCTGGGCTTGAATTACCGAAACAGATCGAGCGCATGCTTTTAGCACCTTCACATATATATAGCGTGGCTAATGCGATCCTGGCGACATCATAATCCTTAAATTTTTTACTCAAGTGTTTATTATGTAAAAATATGCCTTTTAAATACTTATCTCTCCTAATCTTATTAACTTCCACCGCGATAGCCCTGCCTTTGTGGCCACTTAGAGCAATGATCTCGTTTATTCTTTCCTGGTAGTTTTTGGGCAAACTAACACCTTTGCACCAATAAGAAAGGGTGCTTTTGGGGATTAGGGTTCCAGTTGCTTCTCTGATTTCTCCATAACTTTTACCAATACTCCTAAGCCTTATTGCCTTGAGTCTGAGACTATAAAATCGAGACTTCATATAAAAATTGTACCAGAGAACTATTCAACGTGCAAAGAGTAGGGTTCAGTTGTAATAGCTTAGTATAAATGATAAGATGCATGGAATATTAGGTGACTTAATTGCCCCCGTCGTTCAACGGATAAGGACGAGAATTTCCTAAATTCTAGATAGAGGTCCGACTCCTCTCGGGGGTACAAGCATAATGCAACTACCATCAAAGATTCAGTCAATCATTGAGTCTCTTCAGAAAAATAAATACGAAGCCTATGCCGTGGGCGGATGCGTCCGGGATTTGTTTTTAGATAAAAAGCCTAATGACTGGGACATTACCACCAATGCTAAGCCGGAAGAAATCCAAAGTATTTTCCCTGAAAGCTTCTATGAGAATGCTTTCGGCACGGTCACGGTCAGGATCGGGTCAGAAGATCCCTCCTTAAAAGAAGTTCAGATTACGCCTTACCGGACAGAGTCAAAATATACCGACAAACGGCATCCGGATGAGATTAAATTCGCCAAGACCTTAGAGGAGGACCTCTCAAGACGCGATTTTACCATCAATGCTATCGCTATGGCTGAAGATGGCCAAATCATTGATCCTTTTAATGGCAAGGAAGATGTCGAAAGAAAAATCATCCGAACGGTTGGCAAGCCGGAGGAAAGATTTTCTGAAGATGCCTTAAGACTTTTAAGGGCCGTTAGATTCGCAGCTGCCTTGGGTTTTGAGATAGAGAAAGAAACAATCGAGACAATACACAAGAATGCCCAATGGCTTCAGGCTATCTCTAAAGAGAGAATAAGGGATGAGCTTGTGAAGATCGTTATGTCCAACCACGCCTATGAAGGCATGCTTCTTTTGCACCAATCGGGCTTGCTCCAATATATCCTGCCCGAAACGGAAGAAGGGATCGGGGTCTCTCAGAACCTCCACCACATCTATGATGTCTGGGAGCACTGTACCCGGGCTCTTAAATACGCTTCTGAAAAGGACTACCCATTAGAAGTAAGGCTAGCTTCGCTTTTTCACGACATCGGCAAGCCTAGATCTAAGCGGGGAGAAGGCACATATTCTACCTTCTATGGCCACGAGGTCATCGGAGCGAGAATGGTCGCCAAGATTATGGAGCGCTTAAAGTTTTCAAAGGATACGGCCGAAAAAGTTATCGGCCTAGTCCGCTACCATATGTTCTACTACACTCCCGATGAGGTGACGGAATCTTCCGTCAGAAGGCTTCTGGTTAAAATAGGGAAAGAGAATGTCGAAGACCTATTAAAGGTCAGGGAGGCGGATCGGATCGGATCGGGCCGGCCCAAGGCGGTACCGTATAAGCTGAGACACCTTAAATACATCATAGACAAAGTATCCCATGATCCCATCTCGCCCAAGATGTTAAAAGTTAATGGCCAGGACGTGATGAAGGAATTGAATATTGAACCAGGCCCTAAGGTGGGTTTAATTTTAAATTCGCTTCTGGCTGAAGTGATTGATGACCCATCAAAAAATTCAAGAGAGTATTTGATTCAGAGGGTTCATGAGCTCAATTCATATTCTCCAGAAGAGTTGAGAGGATCGATAGAAAAGATAGAGAAAGCAATGGAAGAAGAGGAAAAACAAAGGATGGAAAAGTATCATGTTTAGTCTTTAATTCTTCCCAAAATAGTGGCACAATACAGTTTTCGGGACGTAGTGTAATGGTAACACGCCTGATTCGGGTTCAGGAGATTTTCCGGGTTCGAATCCCGGCGTCCCGACCAGTTGTTAAGCTTTTCATGGTATGTTAATATGGCTGTAATATAATTTGTTACATATGAGGAACATAATAAATATATCATTGCCAGTCGACCTGGTTAAGATTGTTAAGAAGGAAGTAAAGAGAGGCAAATTTGCGAGCACCAGCGAGTACTTTAGATACCTCTTGAGAGCACAGAAAGAGGCGGGGAATATTGAAAGGGCCCGCGAGGACTTTAGGAAAGGACGCAATTGGAAAGTTCTAAAGTCAATAAAAGACCTTATGTAGCTTAAGATGAAGATTTTATATCACTCTCGGTTTCTGAAGCAATTTAAAAAGCTACCAAAGGATTTACAACTTATTTTTTCTAAAAAGGAGAGTATATTTAGATCTAATCCTTTTATTAAAAGTTTAGAGACTCACAAGCTGCATCCGCCTTTTGTAAATACATGGGCTTTTTCGCTGAATAAAAAGTATCGAGTCGCTTTTGATTTTGTGGGTGAGGATATGGTTTTGTTCCATGCAATAGGCACACACGATATTTACAAATAGACGGGCCGTTAGCTCAGTTGGTAGAGCGCGTCATTCGCATTGACGAGGTCGCCGGTTCAAATCCGGCACGGTCCACCAAGAGTTTATAAGCCATGATCACTAATATTTTATCCGGGCTTAACGATAAGCAAATTGAAGCGGTAAAGGCCACCCAGGGGCCTGTTTTAGTCATTTCAGGACCAGGATCAGGCAAGACTAGGTGCCTTACCCATAGAGTGGCGTACTTAATCGCCTCTGGTATTCATCCAGCCCACATCTTAGGGATTACCTTTACTAACAAGGCGGCTGAAGAGATGAAAAACAGAGTCTCATCAATGCTGGAGGGTAAATTGGAAAACATCCCTTTAATGGGCACCTTCCATTCAATATGTCTTAGAATCCTACGAAAAGAGATTCCACGTTTAGGATATGCGCCCAACTTCTCAATCTTAGATTCTGACGATCAGGCTGGGCTGGTAAAAAGGATCATGACCGATATGCAAATAGATCCCAAAAGGTACAATCCAAATATGATGCTGAATAAGATATCCAAATTAAAGACTGACCTTATTTCTCCTGAATCATATTCTCCCTCCGAATATTTCCCTAAAATCGTGGCTCAGGTCTACCAGCATTACCAAAATGAACTTAAGAAAATGAATGGTCTTGATTTTGACGACCTCATCGGCCAGACAGTCAAGATTTTCAAACAATTCCCTGAAGTTCTTAACCATTACCAAGACAGGTGGCAATATCTTTTGATCGATGAATACCAAGACACAAGTTTTGATCAATATACATTTATCAAACTTCTTTCCCAGAAATATAAAAACATTTTCTGCATCGGGGATGATGCCCAAAGCATATATCAATTCCGAAAAGCGGACATTAGAAATATCCTTAACTTCCAAAAGGACTACCCGGAAGCGAAAATCATTCTCTTAGAGCAGAACTACCGTTCGACCCAGAATATTCTGGCTGCGGCTCAGAACGTAATCGAAAACAACAAGAATCAAATCCGGAAGACCCTTTGGACCCAGAACCAAGAGGGGGAGAAGATTTTCATAAAAGAAACCTTAAACGAAAGGACTGAGGCCATATTTGTCATCTCTAAAATGCAGGAATATATGAGTCAAGGATACAGCATCCACGATTGTACCATTCTGTACCGGACTCATGCCCAATCCCGATCAATTGAGGAAGCTTTAATTAATCAAGGCTTTCCCTACCAAATCGTCGGGGGCATCAAGTTCTATGAACGAAAAGAGATCAAAGATATTCTAGCTTACCTTAAATTCATCACTAATCCGAAGGATAAGGTGAGCCTTTCGAGATTGTACAATATTCCTCCTCGGGGCATCGGCAAGATGACGTTTGAAAAAATATTAGCCACTAAGGAAAAAAACCTCTTGGAGGCTTTGCGGATTCTGTCTCAAGACTCAAAAAAAGAAGTTGCCCTTAAGAAGTTCTTGGTTCTCCTGGAAGAAATAACGGAGGTGGGCAACACAAAAAATCTGACATCTCAAATTAAATACATCCTTGAGGCAATCAAATACGAAGAGTACTTGAAAACCTTAAAAACTTCTAAGGGAGAAGCCTACGACAACATTGAAGAAAGAATGGAGAATATTAAAGAACTCCTAACCGTCGCCAGAAAATACAACCATTATGCCCCCCAAGAGGGGAGGGAAAAGTTTTTGGAAGAGATCGCTCTTCTCCAAGACGCCGATAAGCTCAAAGAAGGCGTCAAGAAGGTTACTCTTATGACCGCCCATTCTTCAAAAGGCCTTGAATTTCCAATCGTTTTTCTTATTGGCATGGAAGAGGGGCTCTTTCCTCACAGCCGAAGCATCTATGAGCCCAAAGAATTAGAAGAGGAAAGAAGATTGTGTTACGTCGCCATTACCCGAGCCAAGGAGCATCTTGTTCTAACCCATACAAAATATAGGAATATATTTGGAGTGACTGAAGTTAATCTGCCTTCCCGATTTTTAGGGGAGCTGCCAGAGAATAGCGTCGCCCATGAATTATTCGACCCAAGCCAAGACTATGAAGAGATCCTCTACTATTAAGCCAAAAAAGTCTTTGGGCCAGCATTTTTTGATTAATGTTGGCATTCTCCAAAAGACCCTAGACGCGGCCTCAATCTCAAGCGAAGATACTATCATTGAAGTTGGGCCAGGCAAAGGAATCCTGACTGAGGCTCTAGCCAAAAAGGCCAAGAAGGTTATTGCGATCGAAAAGGATGTCCGCTTAATTCCAATTCTCAAAGATAAATTTAAAGGCTGGGACAATGTCCGCATTATTCAAGGAGATGTTTTGAAAATAAATATCAGTGAATTAATTTTTGGGGAATATAAGGTTGTGGCCAATCTCCCGTATTACATCACCTCCCACTTCCTGGAGGTGATGTTCACCCGCTGGCCTAAACCTTCTTCGGCCGTGTTAATGGTCCAGCGAGAGGTCGGCCAGAGGATAATGGCTAAACCACCCCATATGAATCTCTTGGCTTTATCCGTCCAAGCATACGGCCACCCCTCAATCATCCAGAAGGTCTCAAGGGGAAGCTTCTATCCTGCGCCGGATGTAGATTCGGTAATTCTTAAAATAGTGTTGGATGAAAAAAATAAAAATCCGGAAGAGATTCTTTCTTTTGCCGGACTGTGGTTCAAAAGCAAAAGAAAGCAACTTCTTGGGTTACTAATCTCTTCGTTTAAACAGTATACTAGGGAGGAGTTGGGAAATATTTTGGAGGGGTTGGGGATTCAAGCCAATGCCCGCCCCGAAAATCTCTCTTTTGATCAATGGGCTCAATTGCATCAACGCTTAAAAATCTAAACCAAAGACTTTTTTGGCTTGGTTTTTGGATTGGCACGGCTTATTTTTCTTATATTTTTTCTTGGCTGTGGTCTCTCTATCCATTTTCTTTTTTAGGTCTTGACGGGGGGCTAACCGCTTTTACTTTGGCTTTTTCCCTATTAGTCCTCGTGGTAGTTTTTTCTGCTCTCTGTTGGGGTTTCTTGTTTTTTTCTATAAGTAAAATGTGGACTCGGGGTCCAATCTCCATCCTTATCGCTGCCTCAATCTTCACTTTGGGTGAATATGCCCGGTCAATTCTATTCAGCTTTGTTATGGCCGGCGACAACATAATAATTGGGCCCCATTGGACAATTGGCAACCCCGTTTATTATTTAGCCAACATTCCTTTTATTAACCAAGGTGTTGGGTTGTGGGGAATTTATGGCCTTCTTTTTATATTTACGAGTCTTATTTTTTCTCTTTTTTCTAGATTCAGAAAAAAAACATTATTATTTTTCCTTCCGGTTATCTTCTTGGGCTGGTATTGGGGAAGACTGCCTGATATCGAAAAAAAGGAAGTGAGAATTTCGGTTATTCAAACAGACCACCTGATTGGCCGCGAATCTAGTCCCGGTGTAGAGACAAAGGATTTCCAGAAAAAGCTCGCCATGGTTCGCGAGGCTGCCTCTTTGTCTCCTGATTATATTATCCTGCCAGAAGGTTCTAATTTTTCTCAATCATTGGCTTTATTTTTAAGCTCTACTCAGGCCCAAAACTTCTTTTTAAGTCTTTCGGAAAAAGAGATTAATATCATAGACAACGTCCGAATTAGTGGAGAAGGTGGGATAAAAAGTATGGGCATTGTCATCAATACCAAAACCGGGATCCAGGAAACAGCTGAAAAAAAGCTTCTTGTCCCAGGTGGGGAATATGTGCCCTATATTCTTCGACCTATCTCTTGGCT
>DATDZX010000006.1:0-5113 GCA_036516715.1 Minisyncoccota bacterium
AAATGGTGGCATATATGGCGGTGGCGGTGGCGGAGGTGCTCCGGGTACAGCCGGGAATAATTCAGGCGCTGGAGGTACTGGCGGAAACGGATTTGCCCTCGTCATCACCCACCGAGGTGCCGACTTAGCCGAATTGATGCCAACGGTTGATTCTGACCTTCAACCCGGCGATGTCTTAGTAGTAGACGGCTCTTCTTCTGACAGCCTAGTTAAAAGATCAAGCTCATCTCAAGGAGTAGCTATTGGTATTGTCTCTACTCAACCAGGCCTAGTCCTAGGCGGTGAAGACTTACCTAAAGATAGATTCCTAGGCTTTGCCTTAGTTGCCTTAGCTGGTAGAGTCCCAGTAAATATCACTGATGAGAATGGAGCCATTAAACCAGGTGATCATCTCACCCTCTCTAAGACCAAACCAGGTTATGCCATGAAACAGACAGAGGCTGGACAGAGCATTGGTATATCTTTGGAAACCGCTGATCCAGGAGAAGAAAAAGTTTTAGTTTTTGTTAATCTAAGCTATTGGGCACCGAGTATTAACCTAATACCAGATACAGACTTTGAATCCTTAGCTTCTGGATCTCAAGCTTTTGAAGGATCGGGGGGGTTGATTCAAAAAGTTATGAGCCTCTGGGTCAAAGGCAACTTAATTTCTGAAGGCATTAAGAAAACATATTATTCCCTTAAAACTACAATCCCTTGGGAATTTGATTTAGCCATCCTTGCCGGAAGCTGGAAGGAAAGAAAAGTTTCATTATCTGATGATGCTGATTCAGAATCCCGTTCCATTCTTTCAGGATCATCCTCTCAAGGAGCTGATGATTCAAAGGTTGATCTAGAAGATGAGCATCTGGCTACCTATGGTGTGGACTCAACTAGGGGAGAAACCCAGCTAAGCGGATCCTCTAAGCTTATAGGGGGAGAAGCGAGGATATATTTCGACTACTCATTCAGCCTGATTACTTCGGATAAGATACCGATCCGGGTATTGGTTACGCCAACTTCGGCTATCCAAGGCCAAATGTATGTCCCTATTAAGAATAGGTATGGATTTGTGGTGATGGGGAATAATGGGACGACTACTGGCACATTTGATTGGCTAGTCATTGCTAGAAGGAAAGGATTTGATTCTGATTTTAAGACTGCTTCGCAATCGCAAGAATTCGAACCGGAAGATAGCCCAACGCCAACACCTAGCTTATCAGCAGAGCCTAGCCCTTCGCCCGAATCAACGCCAGAGCTTGAAGAATCTCCGGAGGTTATAGCGACTCCTGAGCCGACTCCTGAAGCTACACCGACCCCAACCCCTGAATCAACACCAGAAAGCATTCCTGAGGTTACTCCAGAACCTACGTCTGAGAGATCTTCTACACCAGAACCTACCCCAGAATCCACCCCTGAACCAAGTCCGGAAACATAATAAATAACATTAAATGAAAACTTACGTTTTTGTAGATGCTTCAAACTTATTTTACGGAGGAGAAAAAAGTCTGGGGTGGAAAATAGATTACAAAAAGCTCCTTGACTACCTAAAGGACAAGTATGAAGCTAGCCGAATCTTTTATTTCGGTGGTGTTGAGATACATAATTTTGAGTATAGCTACTTAGAAAACGAAACAGTACCATTAGAAGAGTTGGAGAAACATCTAGAAAATATTATTAGGAAAAAAGGCAGCGAATTAAGTGATGCCTATCTTCTCCTTATTTCTCGTCATCTAGGCAGAGTTAAATTCTATTTAAAGCTTAAAAAATTTGGCTATGAACTTTGTCTTAAACCTGTAAAACTGTATGAGCAAGGGGATGGAAGTACTAAGAGAAAAGCTAACTGTGACGTAGACATGGCTTTTCACATGATGAAGGAGATTGATAAATTTGATAGGGCTATTGTTCTTTCCGGGGATGGTGATTTTCTGCCAGTTTTGAAGCATATTAAGTCAAAAGGAAAGGAAGTGGTGATCCTGGCTAGAGGGATTAGGACTGCTAAAGAGATTAAACAATTTGCTGGGGCTCAATTTCGAGACTTTACTCGTCTAGAAAGCCGTATTAAATTTTAGTAATTAAAGAGGCGGACATACGAAATATCCGCCTCAAGTCTAGTAAACGTATTATAGCAAAAGTGATTATTAAAGTCAAATGTTAATAACAACTCAGAAACAACTCAGGAGCCCTGAAGGACTCCTGAATGCTATCGTAAACCCAGCATATCAAATTTAATGGCTCGGATCCACCCTTATATTTATAAATAATGAAGAAGACCCACTTTTATGGATCTTTCTTCTGCCACATGGGTAGGTCCACAGTTATGTAGAACCCCTATCGTTATCTAGATTATAGTAAGTTAAATAATATAATTCAAGAATGTTGACAACTAAATCCACAGAAAATACCTTTGAGATTTATATATTAATTGATACCATTAATCCATATGAATATTAACTTCTTACAAAGCCTGAGAGAAAAGATGCCAGCCAGGTCGAATAGTCAGAGCCATGTCTATGACTCGATTCTTCAATGGCTAATAGTTATTAGTGCCTTTCTCCCCGTATTTTTCTTACCTTGGACGACGAATGTCTTGGAATACAACAAGCAGTTGTTTCTGATTCTGCTTACGGGAGTCGCCCTAATTGTCTGGTTGCTCCAGGCCGTCATATCCAATCGGATTACTCTTCGACTAAATCCCATAGACTATGGCGTGTTGGCGATGCTCGGTGCCACCCTTATCGCCACCGTAGGCTCGGCTTCGCGGATGACCAGCCTCTTCGGCGCCGGCACCAATCTTAGTTCTTCGCTGATAAGTATTATCGTCCTCAGTCTCTTCTATTTCATTCTTCTCAATGCTTCCAACGACAATGGCAAAAGATTCTCTAGATTTCTTGGTCTTGTTTTGGGAATATCTTTCCTGATTGGCCTTCTCCAATTCTTTACCATATATATTCTAGGAATTGATTTTACTCATTCCAGAGCCTTCAACACCATTGGCTCCATAAATTCTTTAGGGATTTTAGCCGCTATTTCCCTTCCTTTCCTATTTAAAAGCCAAGAGAGAGGCTTCTGGAAGATCAGCCATCGAGTTGCCGCCATGATCGGCCTTGTCCTTATCGCTATTATTAACTGGTGGCTCATCTGGGTGGTGGCTATCGCCGGCATGCTGGCTATGATATGCCTCGCCAGCGCCCAAAAGAATTTTAAGATCTCAAAGGTTCTTCTCCCTATTGTTGTCATTGTCCTGGGGGTTTTTCTTTTAATCATTAAATTCAACGTTGAAAGCGTGAAGAGCCAGTTTCCGGTGGAGATCGCTCCTTCTTTCAGCCTGTCCAACAAAGTCATGAATTCTACCTTAAAAGATGACTTCTTTACTGGTTATGGCCCGGAGAATTTTTCTTTGGCATTTGATAAGTATGGGGCGGATAGACTAGCCACAACCACTCTTTCAAGCGCTAAATTCTTTGACGCCACCTCTGAATTCTTCACCCTAGTTGTTTCAGGCGGGATTTTAGCTCTCCTCGGCTTAGCCGTCTTGATCTGGTCTTTGGTTCGAGGCGCGTATAGGTACATTGATTCACCAGGCGAAAGTGCAGGCAAAGAAGGGATCTTAGCTTCTCTGGCCACAATCATCTTTGCCCTATTCCTTTATCCGTTTTCAATGACCCACATGTTTGTTCTCTATGCCTTCTTGGCTTTAAGCGCGACTACCTTGTGGGGCAAAGAGGAAAAAACTTGGCAGCTAGAAGAGAAGCCGGCTCTTTCCTTAGCTTCAACAGTCGGCTTTGTCGGGGGATTAGTTTTGGTCTTGGTCGGGGTATACTTCTCGGTTTCGGTATATATAGCTAACGCCTATTACGCTACCACTTTGAAAGAGGGCAATACTGGTTTAGCCGCCCAGAAAATATCCTCGGTTATTAACTGGGACAGCCGAACCGATACGTACTATAGAGGAGCTTCCCAAGTGGCCCTTCGTCTCTTATCAGATGAATTGAATAAAAAGGCCGACCCCAAAGATACGGGCCGAAATGATAGAATCCAGCGTTATCTTTCTTCATCAGTTAATCTGGCTAAGCGGGCGGTAGAACTTAATCCCAAAGAAGCGGTAAATTGGGATAACCTTGGCGATGTCTATCAATCCCTCTTTGGTCTGGTCGAAGGCGTGGACGGCGAGGCCGAGAAAGCATATATTCACGCATCAGAACTAAGACCGGGAGATCCGGAATACTTTAATAAGATAGGGACGATGTATCTTAGAAAAGCCGATGTACTTAGGCAGCTGGCCCTTCAGCAGAATTCTTCTTCCCTCGTCCGCCAAGCGGATGAATCCCTGGTTAAATCAGAGGCCAGCTTTAAGAAGGCGATAGAGAAATCGCCTAATTATGGGATGGCGATATACAACCTAGGGGTAGTGTATGAACGAGAAGGAAAAGTCAGGGAATCAATCCAACAGCTGGAGAAGATCGCGCCTTTCAATGCTAATCAGCCTAGCTTGATGTTTGAACTTGGCCTCCTGTATTACCGCAATGGAGAAAAAGACAAAGCCTTGGGAACTTTGGAAAGAGCTGTCAGCTTGGCCCCTGATTACGCTAACGCCTTATGGTACCTAGGCCTTCTTTATGAAGAGAGGGGAGATACTCAAGCCGCCATCACTCAGATGCAAAAAATCTTAAAGATTGAGGTGAATAAAGGGAATAAAACGGTTCTTAATAAGATTGATCAGTTAAGAAGCGGCTCAAAAGCTCAAGGCAAGATTACTGATCAGAAGCCTCTATAGCCATTGTTTAAACTTTTTGAAGGCTACAAAAAGAAATATATTAACTATGCTTCGCAAGCGTCTGGTTTTGTTCGTGAAAAACCCCAGGCCCTTATATATGCTATCTCCTTCCTCCTTCTTCTCGTATTTTTAATTGCCGCCTTCCTCATATATGCTCCGACGCCTAAGATATATCGACAATCTATTGAGGTTTCGATTCCTGAGGGAGCCGGTGTCAGCGAAATTGCCCGCCTCCTTAAAAGCCAAGGGGCGATTTATGATCCATCTTCATTCGTGTTATACGTTTGGGCGAAGGGCCATGATACTGAACTAAAAGCTGGAGATTATGAATTTCCCCGGAAGGCGGGCCTGAATGAT
>DATDZX010000007.1:0-3282 GCA_036516715.1 Minisyncoccota bacterium
TTTTGTGAACACCACCAATTCTGACCGAAAGAGAGATAGGGCTTTGGGAGCCGCCAGAATTGATAGAAGATATCGAAGATCTATGGCTTCCCGTAAGAGCCAAGCAAGGCCTCCTTTAAAGAAACTGGCTGTGCCGACGTGGGCAAGGGCGTATTTGCCTCCAACCGTCATGACCCATCGTTCACTTTTCATTGAATACGGAACAAGAGATTTCCCCTCTAAATGAGCCTGTATATTTTTTGCAACGCATTTTGCCTGATTGATGGCTTCAAAAGCCCTCGCCGGAGCCGGCTTTTGGTTTAAGGCATCAATGCATTCAGCACAATCCCCCGCCGCAAATATTTCTGGGAATCCTTTGACTCTTAAATATTGATCAGTCAGGATCTTGCCTTTTTGATTTAAGGGAAGGCCCTCAATCTCCTCAAGAAGCGAAGATGGCCTTACTCCCGCTGTCCAAATAACCATATCGGAGTGAAGCACCCGGCCATCACTTAACTTTACATGCTGATCCCCTACTTCTTCAATCTTGGAGTTCTCCATGACTATGATTCCAAGGCTGGTTAGCCGCTGGATAATAACCTCCCTTTCTTGATCACTAACCATCGGGGCAATCTTGGGGCCAGCTTCAAAAAGGGTGATTTGATAGCTCTTCCTGTCAAATTTCATTTTAGAGGAAAAATTGCGTATCATAGTTGAGAGTTCGGCGGCTAATTCAATGCCGGTAAATCCCCCGCCAATAACAAATACCTTTAAGGGTATGTGCCTATTCCCCTTCTCTATTTCATCGAACATCACTTCAAGCTTACTTTGGATCATAAGGCCGTCCTCAAGGGTTTTGAATTGATAGGCGTACTCAGTTACTCCAGGGATACCAAATGACGAGGCTTGGCTACCTAGGCCAATAACTAGGTGGTCGAAAGGGATCTCCTCTCCCCCGCCAGTAGTTATTACTTTTTCCCTTAAGGAAATCTGTGAGATGTCAGACTGAATAAATTCGACTTCCTGATCTTCGAATATTTCCTTAAAGGGAATGGTTATCGTTTTTCTGAGATAGGTGGCGTATGGATCTTTCTTGACGCCGTAGGCCGCGGCCACTTCATAAAGAGCCGGAGCAAAGAGATGATAGCTATTACGATCGATTAAAACGACGTGGGCCTTGTATTGGAGGCGCCTTGAGCATTCTAGGGCGGCCCTGACCCCGGCAAAGCCGCCACCGAGAACAACTATCTTCATATGTTCAGTATATCATACTAGAGATAATCCATGGGATTGATCGACCCTTCAAAGTAATTGAAATATAGCTGGCCATTCTTTCTTTCATTCTGATAAGTGAAGAATTCCTTATAGAGGCTTATGTGAAGATGGGAGCCCGTGCTGTTGCCAGTCGAACCCTCGTACCCTATAACCTGGCCCATTCTAACCTGCGAGCCGACCCGGATCGAGCCAAAAGAACTCATGTGGCCGTAAACACTTACTAAGTTATACGGCGGATGTTGAATAGCAATCCAATTCCCCCAGCCGGTATTATTCCCTGCCGCAATTATTTTCCCATCCCCAATGGCCTTTATGGACGAGCCATAGCCGCTGGCGATATCTATGCCGTTATGAGGCGCTCCGCCATAGGCGCCCCGCTTAGCATAAGTAGTCATGCCGTAACCCTGGGTGAGACGGTAGTGATCCTCGGGCCATTGAAAGAGTTTTGTCCCTTTTTTAGGTAATTGGGAGGCCGTAACATGGACAAGATAAAGGCCACCAGCGACAACATTAGATTCCAAGGCTCGGAGCTCATTGAAGAATTGGGCCTTCTGTTTTTCTACATTTGATAAAAGCTTCTGAAATTGAGCCTCTTGGCCCTTTGTCTGGACCAGAATCGTGTCTTTGCTCTTCTTGGCGGTGAGGAGGGATACCTTTTGAGCGCCTTGCTCCACTTTAAGTTCCTCAAGCTCTTCCTTCTTCGTCTCAAGAGAAACTCTCTGTTTGGTCAGTCTCTCCTGGTCTTCCTTGAGCTGAGCGACCAATTGTAGCAGACTGTCATCAATTGTAAGGGCATACTGCTCCTGGCGGAAATATTCCTCAAGAGATGGAGTTTTCATCAAGACTCCCACCAAACTATCTTGGTCGCGCTGGTATAGATAGCGTAAGAGAATACTGATAGTTTCTTCTTGATTATGAATATTCTGCTCCGTATCATGAATCTCGCCTGAAACATTATTAATCTCAATGCCTGTCTTATCAATCTTCTTGCCAGTCGCTGAAATCTGAACCTCCAAGCCGGAGATCTGACCTCTTAAAGAATTGATCTCATTCTGGAGAGTTCTAGCCTGCTGTTGATTCTGGGCAATCGAGCCTCGATATTGTTTGGCCTGCTCTTCGAGAATTTCAATCTGCTTTCGAAGCTCCTCAATTCTCTCTTGGTTAGTCTGGGCAAAAGAAGGAGTAACAGACCAAACCAAAATCCCCAGACCAATGAGAGCGAAAAAAATCCACTCTCTTATGGATCTTATTCGTATTCTCTTCAATATATTATTAGTATTCATTCAATCTTTTCCAATGCTGTTTTAATCCTTTCCATAACCTCTTCCCGGCCTAATACTTCGGCAATCTGGATAGGATCTGGGGATTTTTCTCTTCCGCTTAGAGCCACCCTTAAGGGCCAATACACTAATCCCCTATCCCCTTTTTCCTTTCCTAACGCATCAAGTGATTCTCTTAATTCACTAGCATTTAAAGCTGTTTTTGCTTTGAAACTGCCTAATACTTCCATTAATGACATTTTCACATCGTTAAATGAAGAAGTTTTCCACAGGAGCAATTCTTTGGGATATTCCGCCTCTTCCCAAAGAAAATCGAATTCCTTGACATCGCTTAATTTTTCCAGCCTCTCCGTGATTATGGGCACGGCCATATCGGAGATTTTTTCATTGGCCACTACTTTTTTAAATTCCGAGGGACTCAACCTTTTGATGTACTGGCTATTTAGCCAATTCAATTTCTTAATATCAAAAACCGCCCCCGATTTATGAATCTTTTTCAGATCAAATTCTTTTATTAATTCTTCCTTAGATAATATCTCTTGGCTGTATGTATGGCTTAGGGTCGCCAAGAAGTTGAATATGACTTCTGGCAGATAGTCTTTTTTGTACTCGTTCAAGGATACAATACCAGTTCGCTTGGAAAGCTTGGACCGGTCAGGGGCTAAAAGTAGCGGCAGGTGAGCATACTGAGGAATATCTTTCTCTAGAGCTTCATAGATCAATATGTGCTTGGGGGTATTAGAGATAT
>DATDZX010000008.1:0-5709 GCA_036516715.1 Minisyncoccota bacterium
ATCAGCTTCCTCAAAGATAGTTAGAGTAGAAGTGCCGCCACCAAATTCCAAATGAAGAACACCATATTCTTTTTGGCTTTTTTCCAAAGCAGCCAAGGACGACGCAAGAGGGGCAAAGACTAGGCCGGCGACTTCAATACCATTCTCATTGACACATTTTGCTACATTCCGAAGATGGGGCGAGAGGCCGTCGATAATGAAAACTTCGGCTTCCAGTCTAACGCCTTTCATACCTAAAGGATTTTTTACATTCTCGGTGCCGTCAATAATGTAATTTCTTGGAAGGACATGGACGATCTCGCGGTTAGCCGGCAGGCTAACTACCGAAGCGGCTTGCAAAACCCGGTCAATGTCATTCTGAGAAATTTCGTTATCCGCCCTGGAAACAGCGATCACTCCTCGGGACAGCTGAGTCCGAATATGGAGACCGTTAACAGCAACATAGGCCCGCTTTAAAGGAACTCTAGCCATGGCCTCAGCTCTCTGGACCGCTGTTCGGACATTCTCAATCGTCTCTTCCATATCGACGATCATTCCTCTCCTTAAGCCCTGAGAGGGACAAGATCCAACGCCCAAAATTTCAGGCGGCCGATCAGGCGACAAAGCAGCAATAACTACCTTCACTTGAGAATTACCGATATCGATGCCTGAGATAATAGGTAGTTTTGCCATTTAGATAACTCTTTTTAATATCTTTGATTCTAGCCGAAGCATTTCTTGAGCTTCCTTTTTTGTTCGTTCGTGATCAAGTCCGCAGAGGTGGAGAAGACCGTGGATTGTTAGCCAAGCCAGTCTGTCTTTCAATGAAATATTTTCTTCCTCGGCTTCGGCCTTAGCAACAGATAAGCAGATGAAGATATCTCCAAGAGAAAGTATACCATGTCGAGCTTTATCATCTAAAGGAAAAGAAAGAACATTGGTGACCTTATCCTTCCCTCTGAACTTCTTGTTCAACCCTTTTATCTCCTTCTCGCCTATGATATGTATACCCAGCTCCGCCCTTTCTTTTATCCCTAAGACGGAAAGCCCCTCCTCTACAATTCCTAAAAAAAATCTTCTTGAAGGAACCTTGGATTTGGTCCGATTATCTAAAACAAGATCAACCATTACTTAGCCAGGACTTCTTTAGCTAGCCGGCTTACCGTCTGGCCGTCAGTCCGCCCTTTCACTTTTTCCATAACGGCACTCATAACCTTACCAATATCTTTTATTGAAGAAGCCCCTGTTTCGGAGATGGCGGCAATTACTTCCTGCTTAACTTCATCCTCAGTCATCTGTTCGGGCAGATAGGCCATTAAGATGGTAATCTCTTTTCTCTCTCCTTCAGCCAACTCCGGTCGGCCCCCTTTTTCAAATGTTTCGGCTGATTCCTTCCTTTTCTTAACTTCAGTTTGGATAACAGAAACAACATCCTCATCAGAGAGTTTGCTTTTGGTTTCAAGTTCGGAAACGTCTGAGGTACTCTTGCTTAATGCCGTCCGCTTCTCAATCTCCTTCGATTGGATGGCGGCTAAAATCATACCAATGACAGATCGGCGCTCGCTATCGCCTGACTTCATGGCTGACTTTAGATCTTCCTTTAGTCTTTCTTTAAGCATTATTAGAGGTTAAGCTTTTGTTTAAGTTTTCTTTTTTCTTCTTCAAATGTCTCTTCGTCGTATTTGCCAAGCTTTTCCAGTTTTCTTCTTAACTCGGCTAAATGGACGCCCATAATGGCGGAGAGTTTTTCTTTGCGTTCAGTTGGCTTTTTTTCCCGGAATTGGGATTTCTTCGCCTTAAGCAAAACGCCGCTTCTCTGGACGATGCGGTTAAAGCGCCTCAAAAGGCTACTAACTGATTCATTGGGTTTTCGTTTAACGTCTACCATAAAAATCCTCCTTTCTAAGAATTGAACTATACCGCATTTAAATATTTAATTCAACCTGATTGACATTCATTTCTTGTTTGATAATCTTTTCATCAGATCCTCCAAGATAATATGCAAAATGATGTAAACTCTGAAATAGCTGAGAGTATCCAGACAGCTGAGTATATGGCGAAAAGTGAATTACGCCTAGAGAGAATGAGGGCTAATCCTTTAGCCGTAAAAGCAATCATTCGGCAGGAAGAAATCCTTTTAGAGGCAAGGCGGAAAAAAGTTGCCCTAGATCCTATTGCTATCGCGGTATTGGACCAAGCTCGCAGACGTGTCCGCGACCAGGCGGCAAGAGAAAGTGGTCTCAATAACCTGACGCGCATCCAGAATGTGATTGATGCGGTAGCCCATCTTGATATGCTCCTTTCCGGCCAGCCGATATCTGAAGAAATCGGCAACCCTTTCGCCGGCTTCAATAGCCAAGAGATGGAAAAAATCTGGGAACGCTTTGAATCTGCCTGCAAGAAAAAAAATGTTCCAGCCGCTCTCGATGCCCTCAGAATGATTTTAGTGAGAATTAAAACAGAATTAATCTTTGCCGACCCGCCACCGCTTACACTTCCCCCTGGATATATTGTTTTTGGCCAAGAATTCTTGCCTAGAATCACAGGAGACCAAAAGAGGGATTAAATCCCTCTTTGTTATTTCAATATCTTAGGCCCCAATCTTTTGCCTCCTAAAAGATGGACATGGAAATGGGGAACGAGCTTCCCGCCATGAATTCCCTCATTAACTATCAGCCGATATCCTTTTCCGCCAATACCCATCTTCTCCGCCGCCCTATGAGCCATGAGAAACGCCTTCCCCAAAAGGGAGGCGTCCTTTTCTTTAAGGTCACTCAAAGATTCAAAATGCTTTTTGGGGATTATGAGCAAATGAATCGGCGCCTCAGGATGGATATCTTTGATAACTAAAAAATCTTTATCGTCCAAAACAACCTCGGAAGGCAACTCTCTGTTCACTATTTTGCAAAAGACATCGGTAATCATGCCTTCAATCTCTTCTTTACCTCATCAACGATTCTTTCAACTGGGATTGTCTCTTGGATGCCGGTATCCATTTCCCGAAGAATGACAGTCCCGTCTAGGGCCTCCTTCTGACCGAAGATCAAAGCGAATTTTACACCTAGCCGATGAGCGATCCTTAACTGAGATTTAATGCTGTCCCGGCCCAGAGAAGAACGAATCTCAATGCCCGCTTTTCTAAAACCCTCAATCAGGCCCAGACTCCTCCTTTTGGGAGCATCCCCCAGCTGGACCAAAAATACCTTTATCCTCGCTTTGGCTTCTGGCACTTCGATATTCTGCTCTTTCATGGCCAATATTATCCGCTCAATGCCGCTGGCCCAGCCGGCGGCGGGTGTTCTTGGCCCCCCGAACATCTCAATTAATCTGTCGTATCTTCCACCGCCAAGAATAGTTGACTGGGAGGATGCGTTTTCCTCAGGAACGAATTCAAATACGGTTCTAGTATAGTAGTCGAGGCCTCGGACTAAATGGGGGTTTAAGATGTATGGCACTTTAAGCTCATCTAAACATTCCAAAACATGCTTTAAATGTAGACGACAACCTTCATCAAGATGATCAAATAGCTGAGGGGCCTCTTTGATTATTTCCTGGCATGATTCTTCCTTGCAATCCAAGACTCTTAAAATATTTTCCTTCGATCTGATCTTGCAGGTATTACAAACCCTCTTGATTCTGGATTTATAGTAATCCCTAAGAGCTTTTAGATAGGCCGGGCGGCAATTCTGATCGCCTAAAGTATTGATATGAACGACATATCCTTTGAGGCCTAGAGACTCAATAAATTTATGAGCTAAAAATATTAACTCCACATCAATTATCTCTGAGCTGTCACCGATCGTCTCAAGATCAATCTGGTGGAATTGCCGGTATCGGCCGGCTTGGGGCTCATCATGCCTGAAAACCGGTCCCTGCCAAAAGAACTTGACCGGGTGGGGCCGAACTTGCATGCCATGCTCAAGATACGCTCGGACTAAAGGCGCGGTCGCTTCCGGCCTTAAGGCCAATAGGTCTCCACCTTTGGTTCTTAAGGTATATATTTCTTTCTGGGCAATATCGGTCGATTCGCCTACTGCTCTTAGAAAGAGGTCAGCCGATTCCACAATCGGCGTCTCTATTCTCTCAAAGCCGTAAAATTCAAATAGGCCTTCGGCTTTCTTTTGAATGTATCGCCAGTACTTCTGATCTTCGGGCAGAATATCGTGCATCCCTTTCACTGACTGGATTGTTTTGGCTGATTTGCCTTTCATTGGGTTGGATAAGCTACCGGCGTGACTTTGGCCGCCCGGTCAAAAGGCCAAGGTCGGATAAAGGCTTTGCCGGTGATAAGGTCGCGATTCAAAGCCCCCCATCTTCTGGAATCAGAGCTTTGGATCCGGTTGTCCCCCATTACAAAATATTCTTCATCATCCAACCTCATCCTAAGAGTCCCTAGCGTTTTCTGAGTTGAATCTAAGTACGACTCTTTTAAGATGAAGCCTTCTGGCTTGTTTGTGCTGTAAATCATAACCTGGCCACCTTTGATCTCAATCGTTTCCCCTGGCAAACCAATAACTCTTTTTATAAAAAACTGGCTCTTGTCTAATGGGTACTTAAATATGACCACATCTCCCCGGCTTGGATCTTTGAAGCCGTATGACAATTCATCAACAAGAATATAGTCGCCATCCTCGAAGGAAGGTTCCATCGAGGCGCCTTTAACGAAAAAGGGCTGGACGAGATAGTAGCGGACGGGAAGAATGATCGCCAAGGAGATAATGACGATCTTCACCACTTCCAAAAAAAAGGAAGCGATCTCTCTTCCTGAACTTGGCTCTTGAGGCTCACCGTTAAAAGACATGGCCATATATTACCATTAGTTTTCAGCCATTGCAATGGCTGAAAATGACACTCTACCTTCTTTTTTTAAATCATGGTAGGATATCTGCCATGGCGACCAAACTCCTTATCGGCCTAGGCAATCCGGGACCAGAATACGAAGGCACCAGGCATAATGTAGGCTGGGCCTTCCTTGATTTCCTCCTTAAAAAAGAAGGGGGTTCTGATTTAGAAGAAGAAAAGAGGCTTAAGGCTTTGGTTGGGAAAATAAAGATTGACTCTTCAACTTTCATTATTGCCAAGTCTCTTTCTTTTGTGAATAAATCGGGAGAGGTAGTTTCAAAATTAGCCAGACATTTTAAAGTAAAGGCTAAAGATATAATTATCTGCCACGATGATCTCGATATTGAATTCGGCAATTTCAAACATTCGTTCTCAAAGAATTCCGGAGGCCATAAAGGGGTAGAATCGGTTATTCAATCTTTAAAGACCAATGGATTCCACCGATTCAGATTCGGTATTAGCTCCGCCGCTCTAAGAAAAGCCCGGCAGGCCGGAGAAAAGAAAAGGGATCAGTTTGTCCGGGATTATGTCTTGTCTAAATTCACCCCCTCTCAAAGGGATGAATTGAAGAAACTCTTTAAATTGGTATTGGAAGAATTGATTAGAATATAAATCGATTCCACTTTTCTCATTCTAAAACGCGCCTTTAAGCGCGTTTTAGAATCACAGCTAGCTATGATAACTAATCGTTAATCCTTCTCTTCATACTCGAGATCATCTCATCCGCGTGCTTGACTCCGCCTAAGCCGAATGAAAGGCCTAAACCGAGAGAAGCAGCTGAAACAAATCCTATAATCACGATCTTGATGATGTCGTCGGCAACTCTCAACTGGGCCAAAGCAACTAGCAAAGAAAAGACAAATACGGACCACTTGGTCAAAGCGCCTA
>DATDZX010000009.1:0-12496 GCA_036516715.1 Minisyncoccota bacterium
GACTTTTTACGGAGACGGATACTTTGCGGAGTGACTTCAAGATACTCGTCCTCGTTCATAATTTCAAGGCCATTTTCCAATGTCAGCGTATGGGCTGGGCTGAGAACTACATTCTCGTCTGATCCTGCTGCTCGCATGTTAGTTAGTTTTTTGCCCTTGATTGGATTAACGGTCAGATCATGACCCTTAGAAGCATCGCCGATTACCATGCCCTTGTATACCTCCGTATTAGGTTCGATATACAAGGCGCCTCTAGCTTGAAGGTTGAATAAAGCATAGGCTAAAGCCTTACCTGTTTCCATAGAGATCATTGAACCAGTTTGGCGTCTTTTAATTTCTCCAGCCCAAGGCCGGAACTCAATAAAGCGGGAAGACAAAATACCTTCGCCTTTAGTATCGATCATGAATTCATTCCTGAAACCAAGTAATCCCCTCGTTGGTATTTCAAACGTAAACCTGACTTCGCCGTGATGTTGCTCTGAACCCATCATTCGGCCTCCCCTCTTGCCCATTTTCTGGATAACCACGCCCGAAAGGTCGTTTGGTACATCAATGATGGCCTCTTCGAAGGGCTCAAGCTTGACTCCATCAACTTCCTTAACAATAACTTGAGGCTGAGAAACCTGGAGCTCGTAGCCTTCCCGGCGCATATTCTCAAGAAGAATGGCTATATGCAGCTCCCCTCTTCCATATACAGTCATATATTCAGTCGAGGAGAAATCTACTTTAAGGCCAATATTAATTTCTAGTTCTCTTTCCAGCCTCTCCCTTAATTGCCTGGTAGTGACATATTTCCCCTCCCGGCCAGCGAAGGGAGAGTCGTTAACTAAGAAGTGGAGGGAGATTGTCGGTTCGTCGACTTTAATAGCCGGCAAAGGCATGGTCTCGGGATTATCACAAACAGTTTCTCCTATATCCAAATCGGCCAGACCGGCAATCATCGCTATATCCCCAGCCATGGCCTCAGAGACTTCTTTTCTTTCCATCCCCTCAAAGGTAAAAAGCTTGCTTATCTTTCCAGATCGAGCTAAGCCATCTGGATTCTTAACGATAACTGAGGCGCCGATCTTAAGGGTGCCGCCGTATATCCGGCCGATACCCAATCTTCCTAGATAGTTGTCGTATCCTAGATTAAAAGGCTGGAATTTTAGTGAATCAGTGCTATCAGCCTGAGCCGGCGGGACTTGTTCCAGAATCACATCAAGCAAAGGGAAAAGATTTTCTGACTTATCTCCGATATTCCTCATCGCTACCCCGTCTCTACCGATAGCGTATACTGTTGCAAAATTAAGCTGGTCGTTACTAGCGCCTAGGTCCATAAAGAGTTCTAAGACTTTTTCATGAGCTAGATCCGGATTCGCTGCCGGCTTATCTATTTTATTAATCACCACAATCGGCTTTAAACCAAGTTCTAGAGATTTCTTTAAGACGAATTTGGTCTGAGGCATCGGTCCTTCCTGAGCGTCCACGACTAAAAGAACACTGTCGATAGAGCGCAAGACCCTCTCAACTTCGGATCCAAAATCAGCATGGCCGGGCGTATCGACGATATTGATTTTAGTGTTTTTATAAAAAAGAGAAGCATTCTTGGAGTAGATGGTGATTTCTCTTTCCTGCTCGATCGGATTTGTGTCCATGCTAAAACCCTCCGGGACGGCTCCAGTCTGTTTCATTAAGGCGTTGGTCAAAGTTGTCTTGCCGTGGTCGACGTGGGCGATAATGGCGATATTTCGTATTTCCATAAGCAATAAAAAGGCGGGCTTTCCCGCACTCGCAATACCACTATACCATTAATTTCTTATCTTGTACAATTGCCGGCTAGGGTATACCCCGCCTTTTGAGCAGCCACCTCATTTTCAAACCAGAGCTTATTCTCCTCTTTGATCTTTAAAGCCCCTTGGCAGTCGGGGAAATGATATTTTTTTGACGTGGCTTTCTTTGAGACTACTACCTTTCCGTCTCTTCTCTTTTGGGTTTTAGCCGCTTGGGAGACTATTTCAGGGTTCTCATTTTTCTCTCCAGCGATATATATCGCCGCCTCATTATTGGATATTGAGATAGGGGCCTGCTTTAAGGCCTGTATCTTCCCCAGATTATACCCTATCAAGCCCACAAAAAGCATGCAGAATGCTAGAAAAACTTCGTATTGGTGAGATTTGACCCCATGAATTATCTTTGGTATCATATGAAAGCTAATATTTCTCAATGGCGCATACAAAGGCGATAGGAACAACTAGATTAGGCAGAGATTCACAGCCGAAGTATCTTGGGGTTAAGCTTTATGATGGCCAAGTAGCTAGGCCGGGTTCAATTATTATTCGTCAGCGAGGCTCTAAATTCATTGCTGGCAAAGGCGTCCGTCTTGGTAAAGATTATACCATCTATGCTGTGGTTGAGGGAAAGGTCAAATTTACTACTAAGAAAAAGAAGCTGTATAACGGACATAAGAGGGTTGTAAAAATTGTGAATGTGGTTTAATAAAGAATAGTCCGCCAGAAGGCGGATTTATTCTTTATTAGTATTTACAATAACCTTAATTTCAGTGGATTTGTTATTAGTCAGATGGATAGATATCATATGCTCGCCTATCTTTTTAATATGCTCGCCGTGTTCGCCAAGATCAATCATCTCCTCCGATATTTTGTATCCGCTAATCTTTGAAGCTTCTTTTGCTATCTCTTCTTTGGTAATAGATGAAAAAAGAGTTCCAGTTTTGCTCGCTTTTTTATTAAATATCAAAACTGTGTCTTTGAGCTTTTCAGCTGCCTCAAGGATCTTTTCAGTCCCCTCCATCTTTATCGCCTCTCGCTTTGATTTTAATTGCTCAGCCTCCTTTTCTGACCTATCAGTGGCTGGCTTAGCTAATCTTCTTGGAATTAAAAAGTTCCTAGCATGCCCATCTGATACATTCTTTAGATCCCCTATCTGGCCGAAGCCCTTGATATTTTGAAGCAAAATCACTTTCATTTATCAAATGATATATATTTTTTATTATCCTCGCAAGTATGTATAGCAGGAGTCCACTTTTAGTGGACTCTATTATCAATTAGGCCGAGTTCTGACAGGCGCTCGATATACTTGGGGGTTACCGTATATGAGGGGTTGATCTCTCGCATTTCGTGCAGTAAGGCAAGATCGCGGATGAAAAGGTCTCTCAGTTTCTTGAAGTCGTTGCGGTTACCAGTTTGCTCCAGAACTAAGCTTTGAACCCTGATCGCCTCCAGGGATTGAATCATCCGAGGATCAGGAATATGTTTTATTCCATTCTTCCGTCTTTTCTTTGAAAGACAGCTAAACAATATGAGACCAGCGACCATTGAAAGATTAGCTAAGGCAATAGCGCTTAATAGCGTGGACAGCCCAAATTCCATATATGATATAGATCTATATAGAATATACCAGACTATCTAAGAAGTTCCAAGGCTTTATCTAACTGAGGATCCTTACCTTGAATCCCAACTTCAAAGGTTCCATCCTCTATTTTCTTCGGATCCAATTCCACCTTGATGTTTGGTTCGATTCCTTTATCCGAGATTGAGACGCCAGCCGGTGTCAGCCATTTAGCAATTGTAATCTTGAGAGAGGCTCCTTTATCTAACTCCTCAATTTGCTGGACAGATCCCTTGCCGAATGTTTTTTCACCGACAATTGTAATCTTCCTGTTGTCATGCAACGCTCCGGCCAAAATCTCAGAGGCCGAAGCGGATCCGCCATTGGTCAGAATGATTACAGGGTATCTCTTGAGAAGGGCGTTGCCATCTGTTCTTAACTCAGTCTTCCGACCATCATAGAATTCTTCAATGACCGCCACCTGATTTGGATCAAGGAACCAGCCGCTTATATACTGGGCTGAATCAAGTAACCCTCCGGGGTTATTTCTTAAATCCAAAACAATGCTATCAGCCTCCGATTTTAATATTTCCTCCGCTGCGGCCTCGAATTCCCTATCAACAATTTGATTGAAGCTGAAGATGGCCAGATACGCCACTTTATTATTTCCCGACTGCATGTATGCTAACTCAATCGTTGGTACCTTAATTGTTTCTCTCACCAGAGTGACATCCTTTGATTCTGTCCCATCAGAAGTTATATTGAGAATAACCTTGGTTCCTTTTTTACCTCGAATAAGGGAAACAGCTTCTTCGGTCGTCATGTCGACAGTGGTTTTCTCGTCTATCTTCAGTATCCTATCCCCTGCCTTAACGCCAGCCCGGAAGGCCGGAGTATCCTTTAAGGGCGAGATCACTGTCAAAGTGCCATTCCTCTTCCCAATCTCTATACCTACTCCGCCGAATGTACCGGATATCTCTTCCTGGAATTTCTTAGACTGGGCGGGCTCGAAAAAGGACGTATATGGGTCATTAATACTGCCGACAAGGCCCTTAATGGCCCCGTAGATCATCTTTTGGTAGTCTAGCGATTCACGGTCAACGTGTTTTTCCTTCAATAGAGACCAGGTTTTCCAAAAGATTGAAAAATCAACCTCCTGAGGCTTGCCCAGGTCCTGGTTGGTAACGATTTGGTTCCCCGGCGTGGAAAGGAAGGTGCTTGAACGGGAAACAAAAACACCGACACCGAAGCCAATGGCGAGAGCTATGGCGATAGCGAGAACAAAGCGTTGGCGAGAAGTCTCCATTTAGATATTTAATTTCGGATCCAGCATACCATATTTCCAGAAATACCTGAATGCGTCTTTTAGATGCATTCTTGTGAATCGGTTGGTCAGTACTTCTAACATGCCAAGTTTGCCCTTGGAAGCCCGAAGGTGGTAGTGGTACATCCTGGCTAAAGGGTAA
Source organism: Minisyncoccota bacterium (assembly GCA_036516715.1). GTDB lineage: Bacteria > Patescibacteriota > Minisyncoccia > 2-02-FULL-40-12 > GWA2-44-9 > DATDZX01. The sequence continues at coordinate 4,797 of DATDZX010000009.1, forward strand.
TATATGACCTTAAAGCCGCTGAGCCAGAATCTCCGTGGCCAGTCCACATCACTCATGTATAAGAAAAGAGACTCATCCATCAACCCAACCTTCTGGCTAGCGGCCCTTGAAACCATTAAAGCCGAACCCATCAACCAGCCAGCCGCTGTCGGCTTTGAAAGGTCTTTATCTTTCATAAGGAATCGATCCAAGACTTTTTTAGCGAAAGGGAGGGCCCCCAAGAACGTTCTCCGGAAGAGAATAACCGCCGGAGTATAGAAGCGGAAGGCTGTCTGCTGGATGCTGCCATCGAAATTTAAAAGCTGAGGACCAGCCATGCCTACTTCCGGATGCTGGATCATATATGTGGCCAAATCCTCGATGCTGTGTCGGAAAGGGATAACGTCGGGATTTAATATTAAAATATATTCGCCTTTTGAGACCTTAATGCCTTCGTTCACCGCTTTGGTGTATCCGATGTTTCTCTTAAAAGGAAGGTATATAACTTTGGCGAATTCTTCACAGACCAAGTTCTCTGTTTCCGGGCCAGACTCGACATCAACGACAATGATCTCATGAGGAAATTGAGGAGAAATTACTTCCTCAAGAGATGTGAGGGACAAGCGAAGGAGAGGGGGGCTTTTCCAGTTAATGACTAAAATTGAGACCATAGTTATTAGATACTACTCTTAAACGTTTCTTTAATGGAATTCCAGTCATTGTTCTTGGGTAAAAGAATATATGCCCCGTTTCCATTTGTGGATTCCACTAAAAGGTTTTCGGTTGAAATTACATAAGCATTAACAGGGGCGTTATTCATTGATTGGGCCACTTTGATTAATTCATCTATATCCCAAATCTGAATGTCGGTGATGATGTTTTTTCTGACGGTATTGAAGATATTCCAGGTTTTGATAGGGTCATTAAAAAAGTTTATTGAATCAAGTTTAGCTTTCATGGCGCTGATAACCTGCTGTTGGCGCCTGGACCTATCAAAATCATGGGTTGAATAGCGGGATCGGACATAATACAATGCGTTTTGGCCGTTCAGATGATTCTCCCCTGCTGGCAGATAAAAGGGATAGCCCCATTGAGATGATTCTTGAAAAGGCTTCTCTAATGTTATCGTTACACCCCCCAGAGAATCTACGATCTTCTTAAAGGCGGCGAAGTCAAATATCACCACTTTATCTATCTCCACGCCGGTCAATCCTGAAAAAAAGTCCTTACTGAATTTGATACTGCTCTGATCGTGAGCCAAAGCATATTCATATACGGTATTAACTTTGTCTTTCTTTTTTGAATCTATTTCAACATAGAGGTCTCTAGGGATAGATACCAAAGACACCTTTTTACTCTCCTTGTCGAAACTCACTATCTGGATGGTATCAGTCAAAAGAGCCCCTCCCTCCTCAGCAAAGGGATCGTCTGGGCCTCTAATACCAAGGATGAGGATGTCGAAGCGCGCATCTTTACTTCGAGGTAATGGCGTGGCATCCGAGCTGCTAACACTTGTTCCCCAGAAACCCGAAAATCGATTGCCTAAAAATACAATCCCTGTTAAAACCGTCATAACAATAACGACGGCGAAAAGCCAATGATGTTTTATACTCTTAATATATTCGTCCATAAGTTAGGCATACCAGCGCCTCATTTCAGCTGCCGTTCTCCTGGCTCTTTTCATGATCTCTCTTCGTCTTTTTAGCATTCTGGGCAAAAGGTTAAGAAATCTGGAGATCGCCCTGAATACTCCTGGTTCAAAGAAAAGGGTGTAGCCGAAAACCGCTATTTCCCTGCCTAAGATATATGGCAGGTCTTTCAAAACATTTATCATATATTCATTTTTGATGATTGTAAAGCGAACATTAGCCCAGTCCAGTTGTCGCTTTTTTAGCGGAATCTTCCGCCTAGTCCCTACCCTTGAAAGGTGATCTCTCACCCCCTGGGCGACTGTTTTGGTGGTTTGCCGGTCATGCCAGGCAATGACTGACGGATCCATAATCTGTCGCCAGCCGAAGAGATTGATCCGCCAACCGAAATCAAGATCGTCGCCATACCAGAAATAGTCGGGATCGCAAAAGCCCTGGCCAAGGCTAATGTCCTTAAGTGTAGATTTTCTGAAGACGGGAATGGCCCCCTCCACGGCGAAAATATCCATCTGCTTATCATACTGGCCATGATCTATCTCTCCGTGGCCAAGATTGACCACTCTTCTTGATTTGAATATCTTAAATCCGCACGTGTCTATTATTTTCTCTGAAGGATTTGGCAGTATGCCACTTAATGAATCTATGCTGTAGGTATATATCTTGGCTTGAAGAGCCCCTATTTTAGGATCCTGCTCTAGGGATTTAGTCGCATTGGATATAAAGTCCTTGTCCATTAAGACATCGACTGCGCTGGCCACGATATATTCGCCGTTTGATGTTTTGAAAAGTTCTTCCTGTCCTGGCCACATACCTAGATTTTTTTCACCTTTAAACCAAGCAAAGCGCTTGAAATCACCAAACTCTGCCTTCCTTGATTGTACATGTTCCAAGGTCCCATCACTTGAACCGTTGTCCCATATCTGAACCTCAATATTGGCCTGGCCATAGGTCTGTTGTTTGAGACAATCTAAAAATCGGGAAATATATTTCCCGCCATTTAAAACAACTAAATTAACTGTGACTAGAGTCTGCATAGTCTACCAAGATGAAAGGGCAAGCGAAATGAAGAAGAGGAGAAGGGCCCGCTCATCAAAGATAGCAACATCCGTTAAAGCATAGACCAGAACCCAAGGCAAAGAAATGAGCATCATCCCGCAATATATGCGGAAGAATGGATCGGCTTCAGAGATATAGTTGCGGTAAGTTGACTGGATTACCTTCCAGATCAGGAAAAGGGCGGCCAAAAGAGCCAAGATGCCCATTTCGGCGGCGATATTCAAATAAAGGTTGTGGGCCGAAGACCCAGCCTTAGCTAATCGGATGTCTTGTTTAAGGACAACCGGAAAGTTGCCGATACCAACTCCCAGAAACGGCTTCTTGTTTATTGATTCTACAGAATCTCTCCAGATGACCAGCCTTTGGCTGTTGGATGTTTCTCCAAAATCAATAATTGATTTAATCCTGTTTCGCAATAGCCCCAAATCTCCTTTAGAAAGGAGGAATTGGGGGGAAACAAATACGGGATAAGCGATACTAAAACATAGGAAGAAGATTATCAAATATGAAGTTAGGTATTTAAAGATGGTTTTTGGCTGCTGGTCAACTTTTTTCCAATGCATGTATCCCAGGAGTATTAAGACCCAGAGAATAACAATAATGCTAGCGGCCCAGATGCCCCTTGTCCCGCTTAATATTATGATTAGAAATACAAATGGGATAGAAACTGTAAACCAACTCCCTCTAGTTCTGGCGATTCGGGTTAGGGTTTTGCCATCCCGGATCGGCTTTACTAAGCTCAGAGCAAATAGGGCTGGCAGGCCGAGCAGAAGAAATACCGGGAATGAATGAGAGTCGGGGAAAAGAGAGAAAACCCTTAATGATAACTGCTCGCCATAGTAAGCAAACCAGGTATTGCCTAAATGGATGGCAATATATGACCACATCGTACCGAATTGCTTCAGCTGAATCCCCTCTCCCCAAATTCTCATAAATTGGTAGATATCAATCAGATAGGTGCTAATCAGCTGAACATAGCCTACGCCAGCGGCGATGATAACAGGAATCGAGATATTCTTTATTAATCTTTTTCTAAATATTCGATCAAATTGAGTTTCAAAATATATCACGGTTCCTATTAACCCGGCATTTAGGAAATATATTATTCTCTTTACTGCCGCCATCTTATCTTGAGCAGGATAAACCGAAAGCATGGATAGAACTAGAAGAATAAAAAGCCCGCATACTATCGGATGATCTTTAAAGAACAAATACGGCTTTCTAATAAGAGTTTTAAGTTCATGACCAAGATAATAGCGAGTTTCTTTCTGAAAGATCCACTTAATCGCTATGATAAACGCATATATCCTCCACTCATTGAAATTGTCGAAGCTTTCAGTAAAAGGGAGGGCGATAAATAGCGGAATAAGGCGGACAAAGAAAATAACGCCATTTTCTAGAGAGGCCAGGATTAAATACAGTGAGAATCCAATGGCTCCATAGAGGGCAAAACTTCTCGGAAGAATATCGAGGATAATAAGGCAAAAGAGAGCAACTTTTGCCAAAAAGACAACATTAAGCCATTTCATCATAGATAGATTTGAAGAATGTATTAGCGAATTTGTCCCAATTGAATTTATCTGAAATTTTACCGTATTCTCTCTTCATCGCCTCCCTCTTTTCGATATTGGTCAGACCTTCTGATAGTACCGAACTAATCTCCTCAACGTTCTTCTCATCATGCACGAAAAAAGCCGAGTTGCCAAATAATTCATGGTTTAATTCATTCTCCTTCACCACCACCGGTACGCCTTGAGCCGTCGCTTCAACTGGCGGAAGGCCAAACGCCTCTCTAGAAGAGATATATACAAAGAGTGAAGCATGGCTGTAAAGACGGACAATATCATCATCATTTTCAAGATAGTCATAATGGATAACTCTTTCTTTGCCAAGGTCTTGATTGACCCGCTTAACTAAATCAGAAATAATGGGTGGCTCGTATTTATCCCTCCCGACCATTACCAGCTTTAGATCTGGAAATTTGTTTGCAATCCTCTCAAAGGCCAGAATTGCTTCCTTAGCGCTCCTTCGAGAAAACATCTGGCCGACATAGAGAATATATGGCCTAGCAACTAGTTCGTCTTGAGAAGTCTCCCTTTTAACCCCTAAATGGGATACAAAGACTTTCTCCTCGGTTACTTTGTATGCTTTGATCACTCCCTTTTTAGACGTGTTAGATATGGCTAATATCTTCCAGGCCTTTAGAGCAGCCCAGTTGGTGAAAAGACGATAGGCCAGGCGATATCTAAAGGGTAGTTTGCCGTACTTATATTCGTAGTATACATCTTCTGTCAAAAGAACGACTGTTTTTTTAAAGTACAAAGGCGGAAGCATGTATGCCGGGAAAAACATCACATCTATCCTATCCCATTGAGCTTTAAGTGGAAGAAATATATGGTAGAAAAGATTAAAGGAATTGAAGGACTTTACGATCTTTTTTTTGAGGATTGGATTTTGGAGGCAGGGGTCGCGGGGTATCTTTGATTTAAAATATAGATGAAGTTCAATTTTATCATGCCAAAAAGAATTCTTGATATATGACTCGATCAGATTAATGGTCAAATGGCCTACGCCCCAGCGGGTTTTTTCGTCTTCTAAATTCTCGCATTCTATGCCTATTTTTATTATATTTGACAAGGTTGTAATAAATATGCTATAATTATTCGGCAGAGTTGGCAACAGTGGTTTAAGCCAGTCCGGAACATGCCGCGCATCAACTAAGATGCGGCTGACCGGCCGAGCGCACTAAGAAAAAAACGGCTGAGGATTGGCGGAGGGGACCATCCGCGGAATTACTCAGCCACCCTAGCGCTCCTGGGGCAGCCCCGCCCGCCCACTCTGCGACCCGTCTTCCGAGACGGGTCCTTTTATTTTTCCCATCCTTTTTGAATAAAAATCTAATACTCCCATTAAGATAGAATCTGATTCAGATACTTTATATCTCAATATGATTTTTATCGCTTGCTTTAAAATAATCATCCAACTCCAAGGCCAGACAAGGATCTTAATCCAGAGAGGCCCGTTTTTAAAATTAAAATATAAAGCATTCCGATAGTGATAACGGAGAAGCATTGGCCCGCCCAGTAATTTTGTCGAAGCTGAGCCAGTATGGTGGACGATAGGCTCTCCTAGGAATTTAATGGGGACATCTCTCTTGATTGCTCGCAAGGAGAAGTCTGCATCTTCAAAATACAAAAAATAGCTTTCATCCCAGTATCCGACTTTTTCTATGACAGAAGAATGAATCGCCATCCCACCACCAATGGCATATCTTAAATTCCCATTATTTTCTGTATTAATAATCCCATGACCGTGGCTCAGTGTTGGCTTAAGCCAAGCTAGTCTACCGCCCATCGCGATGTGGCCATTGCCCTCATCTAATGGTAGAGCAATTATGCCCTGGTTATCCAATTGGGGCTTGAGTTTAGATATGAAATTGCTTTCCACCGCAGTATCATTGTTTAGCAAAACAATCCAGTCTGCCTCATTTGAAATTGCTTTCTTGATGCCAGTATTGCATCCCCCAGTAAATCCTAAATTCTCCTCGTTTTTGATAAGCAATACACTAGGGTAATTGGACTTGATCCAGTCTTCAATTTGATCCATGTCCAATTTATTGGAGTTGTTATCCACCACTACCGGATGGAAGTCTTGGTCGTCTTGGTTTTTAAGCGACTTAAGGAGATTTGTGGTTTTTATCGCCCCGTTATAGTTAATTGTAAATACATATAGCTTCATAGGCTTAATAGCTCCTTCCATTCTTTTCTGAATCGCTCAACAGAAAACTCAGAAGCTCTTTTCTTAATTGTCTCCGGACTATATTTAGGATAGTGCTCATTCAATCTAATTAAACCATCGGCCAGAGCCTCAGGGATAGGGTCATTAAAAAATTCTCCCGTGATACCTTCTAATATTGTCTCACAGGCCCCGCCTTTACGTAAGGCTAAAACCGGCCGACCAAAACTCATCGCTTCTAATGAAGTTAATCCAAAGTCCTCTTCCTGGGGCATGATAAAGGCGCGGCAGTGCTTATAATATTCAGCCAACTTAGCGTCTGAGACAAAGCCGGTGAAAGAGATATTTTTTTCAGCCATTCTTTGGAGATCTTGTTTCATTGGCCCCTGTCCGCAGATTACTAGCTTATACCTTGTCTTATTAAACGCCCGAATAGCTATCTCAAGATTCTTAGAAGGATAGAGGCGGGAGACGATGAGGTAATATTCCTTTGGAGGGACTGCTTCAGATTTAAATCCAGCCTGGTAGCTTAAAGGGGGGTATATGACCTTGGAATCTCGATGGTAGTATTTCCTGATTCTATCTTTCACCGCTTCAGAAATGGCAATAAAGGTATCTACTCTTTCTGCTGCCTGCCGATCCCATATCCTTAAAAGATGCTGAGCTAATTTAGTTGAAAAACTCCTTTCCTTACCTCGCGTATACTCATGGGCCCTATCCCATAACAATCGAGTCGGGCCGTAGCAATAGCAGATATGCTTTGTCTTGGGCTTTAAGACTAAGCCTTTTGAATAGGCTGTTGAAGAAGATATGACTGTATCGAATTCGGACAGGTCAAATGATTCTATTGCTGAAGGGATTAAGGGTAGAAGTTTAGGATAGATTTTAGTAACAAATGGAATCTTTTGAAGAAAGCTTGTTTGGATATTCGCTTTTGGCAAATATGCCTTTACAAACCCAGAATCAGCAAAAAGAGTATATATGGGAGCCTCGGGAAACATTGAATGAAATTCAATCAATACTCTCTCTGCACCGCCCATTTGTAAGAGCCAGTCGTGGATAATGGCTAATTTCATTGCATATTTCTAGCATTTTTAGGCACTTTTGTTGATATTGACTTTTTAGTCGATTGTATGGTATAATATATGTTATAGGAGGCAAACGATGAAACGACTGGCAGTAATTCTCGTTCTTTTCGTTCTCGCGGCGGGGTGCGGCACGTACGAAGTCACGACGGTGGTCGACGAACACGGGGATCAGCATCTCTGGTATCGCGTCTTG
>DATDZX010000010.1:0-2133 GCA_036516715.1 Minisyncoccota bacterium
CCCATTAAAAGAAAAGATTTTGTCGAATCTGACACTTGATATACCTGTTCCAGGTATATAGGAAAGTTATTTAAAGCTGTCAAAATGGCATCATTAAAGAAAAAATAGCCTAATAGAAAAAACTTCACGTCTCGATGCTTCATGAGATCCTTGAAAGAGGCAAAGAAGTTCCTATATTCCTCTGCTAGGTTAAGTCTTCTGGGTCGATATTCTGCTTTTTCCTTAAAGGATATGAGCATAGGCAGAGCTAGGACAAAAAAGATTATCGTCGCGGGCAGAAATGTCTGGACTCTCCCTGGCAGGCCGATAAAATGAGCCGCCCCGGTTATGAACGGGATGGCGATTAATAAGCCGACGATTTGGCCGAACCAATTGCCCGTCTGGCCTAGACCGGAGATAAAACCTCTTGATTTGGGTGGCGCCACATCGGATAACAGTGGGTTGTAAAACACGAAAGACATCTGGTAGAAATAGTTGGCCAAGACGAATAATATTGCTCCCAAGATAAACCAATCCTGGGCAAAATTGGCAATTAGACTAGTAAAGAGCAAAGAGAGAAAAAAGAGAATGGTCAGAACTCTCAGAAAAGGCATTCTGACCCGGATCTGGTCAGCAAAGGCTCCACCAATAGGGGCTGTGCAAACAAGTAGAAAAGAAGAAATGACAAAAATTGAGTTATACCAGAAATCGGAGACTCCATTCTCAATGACCAGCCATTGCGAGAAATACAAAAAGAAAACCACCACGGCGATTGAATTCGCAAAGTCGTAGAGCACCCACAATGATATCTTCTTCTTATCTGCCTCCATATTGAGACCACTATATCAGAATAACAGAGTAAATCTACTTCTTGGGCTGGAGGATGCCGCAAACAAAGCTATCTTCCAAGAGTAACCGATGTCTGATTTCTTCCACATCCTTAATCGTCATTTGACTTAAGACTTCAACGAGATATAGGGGGAACTGGTCTACGTCACTTACAGGTTTTTCCGTATCAAGAACTAGATCAAGGATAGATTCTTCCCAAGAACCAGGGGTTTCTCGACTAACCAGCCAATAGTCGATGAAGCCCTCTCTGACTCTTTCAAAATGTTCAGGATTCAGAGGCTGTCTGAAGATAATTTCGGGAATAAGATTTTTGGCTTGATCTTTTGTTTGGGGCAAGGTCTCAGCAAAAAAATATGTCCGCCAGCCTAACTGGTCTAGGCCGATCATCCCGCCGCCCGTGCTATATGCGTATCCTCTTCGCTTCCGTACCTCCTGAAACATCATTGAGTCGCTTCCTTTGCCCAGCATCCGCATTAAGACCTGAATAGTCGCCCAGTCTTTATCGCTCATCTTTTGAACCTTAGAGGTGTATATGATCCCGACCTTTTTAAGGTCAGATTTCTCCACCACGACCTCTTTTTCTTTAGGGGGAATGCTAGACTCATCATTCCAGTGTATCTTCTCAGCCTTTTTATCGGATAGCGGTAGATATCTATTGGCCTGTTCTCTGATCGAATCATGCTCAACATTGCCGACAGCAAGGACGACTGTATTTGATGGAATATATGATGCTTCTCTGGTTTTAATAAGGGTATCTCTTGTAATGTTGGCCACTGATTCGTTAGTCCCCAAAATAGGATATTTTTGTGGATTCTTGTCCCATAGGACCTCACCCAATTTTTTATTTAATTCGTGATAATCATTGTCTTGAGATTGAGCGATCTCGTTATAGATGACTTCCTTTTCTTTCCCTATTTCCGCCTCCGGGAAAGAGGCGTTCAAGTACATATCAAAAAGTAATTCCCCGACAATCTCGGTGTGCCGGTCAACCCCGCTAGCATTGAAGCTGGTTCTGACCCGGCTGGTATACGCGTCATGATCGAGGCTGTATCTTTCAAAGATGCCGCTGATCTGGTCCTCCGTCTTGGCTTTCGTCCCTTTAAAAGCCATATGCTCGTAAAAATGAAAAAGGCCTCTCCTATCCTCTGGGTCATTAGCTGAGCCATGGAGGCAATGGATGGAAATTAAAGCCCTCCGAGTGTTCTCAAGTTTTTTAGTAATGATTCTTAGGCCATCCGGCCTTATTGTCTCAAGAGTGGGAAAGGATTCCATGAGGATATAAAACATGCCCCTAAGGGCAAGATG
>DATDZX010000011.1:0-5077 GCA_036516715.1 Minisyncoccota bacterium
ACGACTTTGATATCCCGATTATCCACAAGTTATACAAGTTTTATTTAGACTTACATAAGCAAACTTTGCTATTTCCTAAACCGGATAGATACACTCTGGGACAAACCTGTGAGCGAATAACATTAGAAATCCTAGAATCACTTTTCTTAGCTAATAATGAACTGAATCATTCTAAAATTCCAGCCCTTAAAAGAGCGGACCTCAAATTGAAAATCCTAAAAATAACAATTAGGCTCTGTTATGATGTCAAAGCTATTAACCTCAAAAGCTATCTCATTTTAGAAAGTCTGCTTCAAGAAATCCAGAAAATGCTGGGAGGATGGATCTCCTGGCTAAAACGAAACTCCACCCTGTAAGGGTGGAGAAGACTTCGGAGAAGACAACGCCAAGATTCGAATTCGAGTTGTCGGGCTTCCACCTGTTGACGTTCGCACCCTTCGCATCAGCCTTGCCGACGTTGACCAAGTTGCCATCCGAGGAGCGGCGTTTCTTTGCATTATCCCGTCCAAGGCAACGGCGAGACGATCCAAGGATAGGTCTCGCCTGTATTAATATGTGGCGCAAGCCGCCGTAGGACAATGCAAGCAGTCTTTTTATATTTTTTGGCGAGGCGCATCCGTAAACACGCCTTCATGAGCCAAAGTCATGATACCAAATTCAAAAACCAAAACAAATTTTCAAGAATTTAAATTACAAATTATCAAGGCAGAAAGACTGCCGCCGCTAACCGCGGCGGGAGAAGACAACGCCAAGAAGCGAATACGAGCTGTCGGGCCGCCACCTGCTGACGTACGCACCCCTCGCATCAGCCCTGCCGACGCTGACCAAGCTGCCATCCGAGGAGCGGCGCGATGTCCAAGCATACATATTTTCTAAAAATCTACCGCCGTTATTTTGGAACTGGATTATAAAATCATAGATTACCTCTACTGGCAACTGGCGGATAAGTTGGGTAATCTTTAAAGACTCAAGTATCTCGGCCGCTTTTTGCCAATCTGAACTTAATATTGGTTGAATAGTACCTTTCTTAGCATTAAATTCATCAATTGCTTCTTGATATTCTGATGGGATTCCTCCTGCAAATACTTCATTTTCTATATACTTAATTACATGCTCAGTCTGAGCAAGGTAATTCTTTGAAGTTGAGTCGGGAATCACATCTTTTGAAACTAAAGCCCAGCCGGCTCGGGGCTTCTCGTCAGTGAAAAAAGATTCATTTTGATACCAATTAGTATCATAAAGAAGTTTGCCTTTATTTCCTTTCTTAAAATCATCCTCTACAATCTTCATCATTTTTTCCATTGTCAAAGGATGACGATCATGAAGGGAATCAACCCGAAGAACAAGAACTTGTTTGAGTTCTTTAGCACGCTCAAGATCCTCTCTTGAGAAAGGAATAGCCGGAACTTGCTCAGATCTAATTGGACCAAAAGCTGTTTCTACCGCGTTCGGGCCAAATACATTTTCACTACCAAGAATATCTTGGGCATTTTCTATGGTCACTTCATTTTGAACTTGTGATTCACGCTTAGCCGTTGGCCTATATATTTCCCAAGCTGGATTGCCATCTCTGGTAATCCCTTTGTAGACTCTGAATTTACTGTCAGGAAACTTGGCAATTTCACCCGGGGTATATGTCTGGCCGTCTTTCTCATAGGGCCTCAATAATACTTCGACTCTCCTGCCTTTATCTATCACGGTAATGACATCAATGATTGGCTCCTCAGTGACGACCTTCCGATACTCCACTCGTGGCGATAACAACCCTACCTTCAGAGGAGTCATAATCTTAAATTCAGGCAATTCCTCATCAGGAGTAGTTGTTTTAGAAACGTCGATCCCGTAATATCTGAAAAACTCTTTTACCAGCTGACGATCATCGGCCGAGTATGCCGCCTTAGAAAGAAACTGGGTATTGAGGCGGTCAATGATAAACTGTTCAAGACTTTGGGAGCGGCCTAAGGTCGTATATTCCCTGAGCCAACCAGTAATGGTGCCAATATCAATAACCAGGTCTCTGACAAATTGAGCGTCTCCTTTTGCCTTCAGCACTGTCTCTTTATGGGAAAAGGACTTATTAAGTTCATTGAGTGTATCTGCCAAGCGCCACAAGAATCCACCAGCCGGGATAGTTTTGATTGATCCCCCTTCTTCTACTTGTTTCTTTCGAAGAAGTTTCCTAACCTTGATGGTCTGCTTGGATTCGGCTCCATCTCTTTTTACCGTCCCAACCTTGTCTTCATATTCATATTCTGGAGCAAGCTCTGTATGAGCAGCCCGAATCCGTCCATTCTCATCCATTAAGGCAGCGAGCATCATTTCATAGATTTCAGGAGAGGTTTCGGTTTGCTCAGGATAATCAACGTCAACCTTGGCAAACTTTCTTAATACCTCAGGTGGAATTTTTTCTCGGCTGTATCGCTCTGAAGCCAGGTTGACCATGGCGCAGTATAAGAACCTCTGGGCGACAGTTACTTCTTCGTTAGTGACCGGCATCCTAATTTTCTTGCCTGGAGTCCAAGTAGCAATTCTGGCCAGCCTCTCGGTCTGTTCGGCCTTAGACTGAAGATTAAACTCATCATCAGCCACGACTCTACCCAGGTGAGTAGGAGTTTCTTGACGAGTGCTTTCCTTGCCGGTTACTGCTTCACCAATTTCTTTGTATTCGTAATACGTTTCTCCAGTGGCTGAGATCTTTGGTTTGGCGATAAGATCCTGAAATCTTACGTCCTTACCGGGAGTTTCGTTGTTAATCATTCCAGTAAGGGTGAGGGAAGCTTGTTCGACTAATCTAGTCTTACCTGTCCCTGATTCTCCGGAAAGAAGGACTGGCTTGCCTGAAAGAGCAGCCATCTCCATCTCTTCAAGAAGAGCTCGGCGAGAGGGAGCCCAGATGAAATTATGGTCTCTTAATTGGTGAGAATATTCTTGTAAGGTCCGATATTGGACTAATCCGGCTAATTCTGGATTCTTAGATACAAGATCTCTCAATTCTTCCTTCCTCTTAGTTAGTTCCTTTTGAGTTGTTTCGAAAAGTAGAATATCGACTTCATCGATACCGGCCCCACGCTTGGTAAACATATTCCGAGCTGAAGCATCATGGGCTGATTCAGCATCCTTAATTTGACGATCTAATGCTTGGTATTTCTCATAGTCTCCGTTAATAGAGTTAATTTCTCGGAGATGGCGTTCATAACCCTGGCGAAAAGCGGCTTGGGTCTCTGGATCAGAAAATAGTTTTTTCAGAATACCGACCTGAAGTCTGACCCTGGCTAATTGGCTGTTGAATTTCTTTCTTCCGCTTATATACGGTTTCACCGCCTGAAAAACAGCCCATGCTGATTCAGCCTTTTGTTCAGGAGATAAGAAGGAAAGATCCATATTGCTGGGTTCGACATCGGCCAGTTCAGATCGAGTGCCAACTTGGTCAATGATAAACTCGACCGGATCATTTCGGAGTTTTTCGATTGCTTCATGTATATTTCCCGGTTCTGTTGGTTTTTCCACGATTTTAGGATATCAAATTTTCAAGAATTTAAATTGCAAATTTTCAAGGCAGAAAAAGACTGCGGGAGAAGACAACGCCAAGACCCGAATCCGAGCCGTCGGGCTCCCACCCGTCGACGCCCGCACCCCCCGCACCAGCCCTGCCGACGCAGACCAAGCCGCCACCCGAGGAGCGGCGCGATGTCCAAGCATATTTATCTTCTAACCGTCTTACATTGTTATATTGTAGATATGAAGCAGTATCATACAATACATCTACTGGCACTGGTCTCAACATTTTTGTTATTTTTAAGTTTTCCAGCTTTTCAGCCGCTTTTTGCCAATCACTCGTCATGAGGGCGATGATGTCTGGTTTTGCATTTTCAAATTCAGTAACAGCTTCTTCGTATTCCTGAGGCAAAGATCTTCCTCGAAACACCTGACCTCTTAGATAATCAGCTAGGTGTTCAGTCTGTATGAGATAGTTAGCACTTGTTGACCCAGGAAGAACTTCTTTACTGACAAGAGCCCATTGTATCCTAGGAGTTTCGACGGTGAAAAAGTCAGAATCAAGTTTCCATTGTTCAGTTGTATCGTATAACACCTTGCCTTGATTTTTTGCTTGATATTTTGGCATTAAATATTCATGGATTTTAAGCATGGTTAAAGGTTCACCATCAGGCGTTCTGTCAATTCTTAGTACAAGAAATTGACCCAATTCTTTAGCTCTTTCAAGATCTTCTCGGGTGAATGGTATGGGAGGAGCTTCGCCTTGGAATCCCCAAACCTTGCTAGCCATCTCTGGGCCCAAAAAATCACGGCCTAAAATAGCTTCGGCTTCAGCGAAGCTGATTCTCCCTGATTCTTCTTCTGCTCTTCTGCGCCTTCCCTTCTTTTTCTCAGTAAGGCCGAGCTGTTCTTTTTCCGAAGGAGTCAACTTCCTAATCTGAGGCATTTCCTCCCTGGGAATGATAAAGGGTTGGCCAGGCTTATCGGGATATGTGAATCGTTCAGGACTCATGATCGTATCTTTTTAGGTCTTATCTTTTGAAATTTATCAATAATATCTCTCGCCAGAATCTTTGGTAATTCTGAGAACGAAGCGAGGGGTTCGGCCGCATCAGCACTAGCAGAGGCTCCACCAATCGGATAACTCCTAATCACTGCGCTCTTAGCTTTTAATTTTATGTGCATTGCTTCAGTGGTGGCAAAATCATCAGGAGATCCATCTGAAACCTCGACGATATAGTGGAGGGGCTGTTTTTCAAGAGGAATGTTCATCTTCTTGATCTGAGCTACTTCCTTGTCAAAATCCTTTTCTATAAGCTGTAAGGTCTGGTGGGTTGGCGTCCCGCCTCGAGCTGTTCTGACCAGAGCGGAGTACATCGCCCATTGTTCCCTAGGAGTCCAGCGATCTGTTAAAGGAAGACTGATTTGGCCAGTCTCTGAAGCTAAGGTTACCATGATCTTTAAAGGGAGTAAATCTGAATCTTGACCATGCTGACGGGTTGAATATGAGGATTGCATCAGCGAGTCAACAAAGAGCAGGGCAGCGTCTCTTTGGACATCGGCTTTTGATCGGCCTGTTGCA
>DATDZX010000012.1:0-15175 GCA_036516715.1 Minisyncoccota bacterium
GTCAGAAACTAATAACTTTTCAAAGGATTGCAAAGTATCCGAGGCGCCCATTGCCTTGGAGATCAAAAAGGATTCACCATATAACACATACAAGTATTTGGGTCTGCCACCGGGACCAATATCAAATCCAGGCCTTAACGCCATAGTGGCGGCTTTGAATCCTAAAAAAACAGATTATTTGTACTATCTTTCACCCCGAGACGGATCGACTATTATCTATTCAAAAACGGGGAGGGAACACGCAGAGAATAGGAGGAAATATTTAGGGATATAAGGGATTTAACTTAATTTCTTCTTTCTCTCGCCGACCTTCTTTTGATTGGTAACTATCTGTAGCCAAAATCTCCATACCGTTTTGCATTTAGGACAGGTCATATTAATCACATCTCCAATAGCGAGCATCAACGGGACATCATTCTTTCCTAAGTCAGCGCCGCATATTGAGCAATTAGGCCTAAGAAGAAAGCGGTCGCTCATTTAATTTTTTTAAATAGTTTTTTATAAGAAGCTTGTTTTCGCCTGTCTGTTCACCTTTAAAATATATTTCAATAAAATCTATAGCCGCATCTTTCTCGAGATAGGCATATATTACCCGCAAGGACGATCCTTTTAGGTATCTGCAAAAAAATCTAGCTTTAACGACCTTTATTCCTCCCTGGTTGTGAAGAATGACAAAATGCTTTCCGCCACCAAGAGGCAGCTCAGCCACTACTTTCTTAAATTCAAGTAAATCATCCGGAAGAGATCTATACTTTTTACCCAGTCGTTTGAAGTTTTTCTGAAATTCGGCGGTTTCGCTAAAGTTCATCTTCATAATTTCTAACTGAATGCTCCTGGTCTCGATAAAATACGCTCTCATAGCTGATTAATTCTCCTGGCTTATGGACTTTCCAAGGGATATCGCTATGAGAATAGTCTGAAAGTTCATTAGCGTTTTTGTCCGATAGTCGAGCCAAGACTTCATCGATATGTTTTATCTCTTGCGCGGATAGATTTTTAAGATTCGGTTCCCGGTGGGGAAGGAGTTTTTTCTGATCAAATTGGAAGTAGCTGCTTCTGACTTTTTCAATCTCGCCTCGCTCTTCCATTTCTTCGACTACCTTTTTAAATTCAATCGGGGTCGGGCCATAGTGGTTTTTCATGTATCTAGCCCCGGTTAATTGCTGCTCAAATCTTTCATAGAAATCAAAATCAATGAAATACAGTAGCTTATACAAAGCCGTTTCACCGATGTTTGGCTTAGCGCCGACTTTGCTTAAGACATATAGCAGGACTTCTTTGAATTTCTCTACGTTGGCCCGAGGCATGACAATTCGAACGCTATTCTCTGCCTCTTTGGGGCCTTCCTTTTCAAGGCTGATTTGAGGGTAGAGGGGAGTACTTTTAGCGATTAGATCTTCCAGGCTTAAACTAAAAATACTAGCCAGCTTCCTAGCTTCAGGGATGGTGAGATCTCTTTGGCCTTTTTCTATCTGGATATATGTCGGCCTTGAGACGTTGAGGGCAGATGCCATGTATTCCTGGGAAAACCCCCTCTCTTTTCTTAGCCTTGCGATCCTTTTGTATGTATCCATATCGCCATACTACTTCTGTAAAGAAAGTTTGTCAAGTTGATAAGTAATGGTTTGTTTACATAATAGGCTTCTGGGCAGGAAGGCTCTAACTTGAGGTATCAACACTTGATGATATTTTTTTTAAGGATATACTCAATCCATGCTTGTAACCAAATGCGATATTTGCAAGAAAACTATTAACGATAAATCCGGCTCCGTGAATGCCGGTTATGGCCATTCGTTTTCTAGTTATTCTTTTTGCAGCAAATGTGGAAAACCCGTTGCCTCTTTTTTGGCCAGAAATAAGTTGGTTAATAGGCATGCTTCATTTGAGAATAAATTGAAAAACTCTAGGAGAAAATAAGGTATTGATTATATTTTAGATTCTGCTAGAATGCACTCATGTAACCGTAGACAGGGCATTAATTGCCCCGAGGTGGGCCCATTAGGGCATCTTCAGGTCGATCTACGGCAGGTGGATCGTTTTTATTTACCCCATGAAAAGTAAAAACCAAAAAATACAGGAGCTTCAGGATTTAGCTACAAAGCTGCCCAAGGCGACAATCGCCGTCATCACCTCCTTCGCCAGAATGGGCGAGAAAGGTCTTTCTGTCGCCCAAATGCAAGAATTGAAGCGGGCTTTGAAAGCGATGAATGGCGAATACTTGGTCACTAAGAAAACCCTTATGGATATTGTCTTTAAAAAGAACGGGTTTGATGGAGCTGATGTTTATGGCATGGAAGGGTCTCTCGGCCTAGCTATTGGCAGCGATGACCCATACGTCTTAGCTAAGAAACTCTATGAGTTTTCAAAGAAAAACCCCCAGCTTAAGTTTGATGGGGCTGTCTTTGAAGGCAAATACATCGCTCATGAGGCTTTTCTGGCCATTGCCCAGATGCCTTCCAAGGAAACATTGATTGCCAGATTGCTTGGCATGATCAACTATCCGGTCCGAAGCTTAGCGATTGTTCTTGATCAAATTGCAAAACAAAAAGGAAACATTACCACATAACCATGACTAAAGAAGAATTCGTAAAACAAATAGAAGGAATGTCGGTTGTTGAGTTAAATGAATTAGTAAAGGCCTTAGAAGAAAAATTTGGAGTCTCGGCTGCCGCTTTTGCTGCTGCCGCGCCAGCCGCTGGAGGGGCAGCCGAAGGAGCTGAAGAAAAAGACTCATTTACCGTTGTCTTAAAAGAGGCTGGTCAGGCCAAGATCCAAGTCATTAAAGTATTGAGGGATATAACTGGCTTAGGGCTTAAGGAGGCCAAGGATATGACGGATAAAGCGCCAGCGACAGTAAAAGAAGGAGTTAAGAAGGTTGATGCCGAGGAGATGAAGAAGAAATTGGAAGAGGCAGGAGCGGCAGTTGAACTCAAATAACCTTTATTTAGCAATTAGCCTCGAAAGAGGCCTTTTGCTTTTCAAATTTCTGGATTGAAAGAGCCCATGAAGAGCAGACGGTCACTTGGCGTGATCACAGGCTCTTTCATGGGCTGGTCAGTCGACGATGACCGGTGTCTTATCGCTGGCCTCCGTCTCGTCGTCCCGGCTTTGCCCCCCTTTTTCCTCCTCCGGCCGGCTCTTGAGGTTCCTGATGACTTCCGGAATGAGGGACCGGAGACCATGCAGGTCTCGGACGTCATCCCCGAGCCTTCTAACGGCACCGCTCGTTTCAAGCCAATTTGCCACTTGCTGCGCGGCGGCATACGGCATCTTGGCCTTGGGCAGGCCACTCAGAATGACCCACGCGGTGTACTGCTCCCCGACATTCAGTGCCCGCTCGATCCACTCGCAGGTCAGCAAATGAAGCGGGACGCTGGGAATCACGGCGACTTTTCGCGGCTCTTCTTGGGCCGCAGTCTGGACATCCGACATACAAAGAACCTCTTTCCGGCTGCTGGGTTATACAGGGCGGCAGCCTGAGTGTCTATATTATACCACGCAATAAAAATAATTGCAAATTTAAACGGCTCAATTGTGATGATTGAGCCGTTTAAAATCAGTAATATTAGAGCCCTACCATCCAGATACGAGCGTCAGGCGTCGAGAAGAATATCTTGTTTTCTCCAAGGGTCACATTAAGTAAAGGTTCCATGGTGCCGAGCTTTAATGTTTTTTCTAAAGATCCATTCGCCTTATTCACCACATGTATCCTACCCAACACTCTGTGCACCAGGTAAAGAGAAGTGGAGTCTTTTGAAGTTAAAAGGATGGTATCGGAAGAGGGGGTAAGGTATGTTTGGGATTCGGTTTCTTTTTTGCCTTTAAAATATGAGACCAAGGTCCCCGAATCTGAAAGAACAAAGACATTACCATCAACCGCAATATGCCTAGCCTGGGAGACCAGGGGATCTTTTAGCCAAGTTGTTGAGACTGATTTAGGGGCAGAGGCCTCCGCGATCTTGCTAATCGTATTCTCACTCAAAACATATACATTATTCTCATACAACGCTACATCTTTGGCGTCGCTTATGCCCCGGCTCCCCGCTCGTATCTTTTCCCACTCAGTTTCTAAAAGAGATTCATCTGCGGCCACCTTTGGCGGAAGAGAATCAACTGAAACAGGCGATGCTTCCACGGCCTGGTCGATCTGATCCAAAGCCGAATATATCTCATTGCGGACTGACCCCGAATCAGTCCTGGCGTCAGCGGCGATGGTGGCGATGGAGGTTAAAAGTAGAGTTCTAGCGCCAAGAATATCATTTTGGCTCGCCTTTGATTTGGCTAGCTTAAGGTTGCCCTCGGCTTCTTCAAGCATGGCATTGAATTGCCGCTCTTCCGGGCTGGTTAGGACAAATGACTTGGCGAAGAAAGCTAGCCCTAAGACAACAACAAGACCTAAGCCAAGAACAGCGGCATTACGGCCGGAAGATAGGCTGTTAAACCTGATACCTCTTAGAAGCTTAACAGCTGGATTTTGTTTTCGGCCAAGCGAGAACTCACTTGGGATGATATGGGGAACTTCTTCCGGCGGTTCTTTAACGACGGATTTCTTTTTTGTCTTTACTTGATCCTTTGGGGTCTCTGTGCCGTCGGGTTTCTTTTCTTCAGTTTCATCCTGCGTCGCTAAAGTGACTTCAAGATCTGGCTTTAATTCTTGAGGTTGAGGGGGGACGTATGTTGGGACTTCTTCTTTGGTTTTTTCAATGGTTATATGAAAGGCGGCGCATTGAAAGTCTTCTTTCCCTTTAAGTCCGTTTATCTTTTCCGTAAATTGTTCAGGGGAGCTCTTGGCTAGAGCGGCCTTTATGGTTCTCTCCCGGGAAGTCAGAGACCGGGCCGGGTAGAAGGCTAAGATTCGGTCGCCTTCGTGGATCTTGCCCGAAACAATATTTGAAAATTCCTTTTCTTGCGTCTCCACCTTATCAAACAAAGCCACATTGTTTAGGATATCAATATTCTTTTCGTCTCTTGAAAGGACGATCTTGAATTTACCCAATTTCGAGATAAAGATATGCTCACCGGCGATGGTGAAGATGCCGATGTTGATCCTGGTGTTTTTGTTCTTGAAGAATTCCTCAATTACATCATTTATCTTCTTCAAGGCATTAGCGAAGGATTCTTTAGGATCTGAATCGGGATGGGCATAGTATTCTCTCTTAGCCAGCGAAGCGACAAGATTAATGGCGTAGGAGGCATCGGCGCCATCAACCGAGCCTTCGCCCTGGATGTTGCCGACTAGATAGAGGTTTCCGAATTTTCTTTTAGAGGGGTCTGATTCAAAGTCATATGAAAAGAGGTCTGATGATCCTTCTTTACCGGCCCCAGGATGGAGGATTTCTTGAACGGATGGTTTGAGGTATATCTTTTCCATCTTTACAATTTCTCCAGCATCCGATAGACTGCGGACGAGTTTCGGAGGCGGGAACGTGATGCCTCTATTGTAATGAATTGATAAAGAATATGTCAAAGCTATCTCTTGATAACTTGTTCGGATCTAAACTTAGGGTCAAAGTCCTTAAGTTCGTTTTTCGTAATTATCCGGCTGATTTTAACATCCTGGAATTGGCCCGAAGAATCCAGGAACCCTTTCCGGCTGTAAAAAAGGAGATTGACCTCTTCCGGAAGATGGGGTTGGTCAAAAGAAAATGAGAAAGAAGAAAAAACAACTTAAAAAAAACAAAACCGCTGGCAAAAGCGGCAATGAAAAATTTGTCCTCAACCCTAGTTTTGAATTCTTTCCTGAACTCCGGAGTCTAGTCTTAAAATCATCGCCGGCCGAGATGAGCCACATGGCCTCCCGGATCCAGAAATTAGGCAAGGTTAAATTAGCCATCATCGCCGGCATTTTCCTTAATGACATGGATTCGGTGGACAGCTATGATACTCCGGCCGATCTTTTCATCGTTGGCGACGATGTTAATAAGAAAAGGCTGAGATCGTTTCTAGGGGCCCTAGAAGCGGAAGTGGGGATGGAGATAAAATTCACCTTGATGGATAAAGAAGAATTCGAATACCGCCTAGGGATGTTCGACCGTTTCGTCCGCGTCTTGCTCGAAGGGCCTCATGAGAAGATAATAAATAAGCTGGGGCTGTAGCAATCTCATATAATTAGGGCGCATAGCTCAGCTGGTTAGAGCGCTGCATTCACATTGCAGAGGTCCCTGGTTCAAATCCAGGTGCGCCCACAATTTTCATGGATACTAATAAATTAATCAGGATTGCTTTGGTAATAATGGGGATATTTCTATTAATGGACTCCGGTGTCCATCTTTTTATCTTACGGTTAAAAGATGTAGATGGAGTCTGGCCAAACAGTGCTCTGGCATTTTCAAGATTCTTATCTCAAATTTATGGTTCTTTTACTCTTTTAACCGCCTTGATCATTTTAGAAATATCTAGGAAAGTTAAGGAGTATAAGGATTTTCTCTTTATCCTTGGTCTTTGGTCTCTTTTTCACGGCATCATCCTTCTCTATCTATTAGTGAAAGGGTTTTTTGATAGTTTTGGAGATTATGCCTCTCTTTATCTGTATACAGGAGGGTATTATATAGCCATTGAATACGCAGAAAGCCTCTTCCTCATCATTTTTGCCATTCTTGTTATATCAATGAGAATTAATTCAAATAAAAAGTTGCCGATTTAAATACAAAAGCTCGGTATCAACCGAGCCTTAAGCCGTTCTAGCTTGTCGAGCTAATCCATTGTGCTTGGCCAGGGCGCTTAGATTAAGGACGAGCCATAATTCTCCTTGCTTGTTCAATCGCAGTTTTACATAGAGGTAATGAGGTGGCTCTTTAAGCCCATGTTCTGCATAATACATGGCGCAAGTCTTGAGTTCTTGAAAAACATGCTGCAGAAGCCGCCGGCCAGCGGCTGAGTCAGGAATCCCAAGCATCTCTGAGATTAAATATCTGAATCTGGGGGAAAATCCAACGACGGAAGCAATCTGGGCAGAGTTCATTCCCGCCTTGTCGTCCCAGGTGGCGGTATTGGTCCCCGCGTAGACTTCGTCAGCGTATTTGGTCAAAAGCCCATGAAAGTCTTGGGATCCTTTATCTCTCATTTCCTCCTTAACGGCTTTGGTCAGCCGCTTGAAAGGCAAAGGCGTGCCGATTGACTTGTGGAAGGCCACTAGTCGAGTCACAAGGTCATCACTAGGGAACCTAAAGAATGTCATAACTTGTAAGGGGCTAATACCATTAAACCAAATTTCCATGATTTGTACATGAGGTTGACTGGTCTCGATAGAAATCATATTCTTCCGGTAGGCTTAGATATATATGCTCCTTGGCAAAATACATCCTCCCAGGCCTGATCATTTAATCAGGGGCAAAAGCGATGAGAATCTATTTATCAGGGAGATATCTTCTGAGCTTGGTTTGACGTTCAGAGAAACCCGCCATCTCCACTCTGTCTTTGAAAGAGAAATTAACAGGTGCGACGGGCCCAGGTCTTTTGTCCATAGCCAACCCGAGAAATATGTATCTATGTTCATTTGGATATATTTTTTTCTCATCATCCTTTTTGCCTTCAGTCGAATCCCAAGCCTGGTATCGGAAATATTGGATCCATGCCTCCCTTGGATCAGCATGTGTGAATAGGCACCGCTTAGCGGTGCATTTTTGTTGACATAATGAGGCAGATTGATAGCATGGCCAAAGATCTTAAAGAACATGATATATCCAATCCGGCTTCTAATTGTTGATTGGAATGGATTTGCTTTGGATGACCTGAGTGTTGCTCATGGGAGCTACCGAGCGATATTCCAAGCCCATGGCGTAGAGCCTCCTCCCCTAGAGGAGTACCGGGCGGGGATTAGAACAGACTATCTATCCTGGTACCACCGTCATGGCATTCCTCCAGACGTTGGCCCAGATCAGATAAATGCCATTAGAAGAGAATACTACCTTGCCAACTACCAGAAGGCCAAAATCAGAGAAGGTCTAAGAGAACTTCTTAGACGCTGCCAAGAGATGGATATTCCAAGAGTGATTGTCAGCGGGGAAATAGAGGAGCTGATCGTTGCCCGACTCGCAGAAGAAGGTTTAATTGAGTCATTTGATCTGATTCGAGCCCATGTGCGCGACAGAAAGGCTGAAGAAATTAGGCAAGCCGCAACATATTTTGGTGTCGATCCGCACAGCGCCATTTATGGCGATGATTTCTTTGAAGGTATCCAGGCCGCCCGCCAAGCGGGCGTGCAGTCAGCCGCCCTTATCCATCCGACAGCATATTCCAGTGATGGAGTCTTAAGAGAGGCCGACCCGGATCATTGCATCTCAAGCCTTTTCCATTTGATAGATATATTAGAGGAAAGCCAAAGAAGCACAACAGCGCCGACCGTATGAGGTCGGTCTTTTCTTTAGAAAGTTATCCACTTGGCAGAGAAGTAAAGGAGGACATATAATGGAAGAAAGTGTAAGTAAGTGGGGGAGAGTGGGTAATACAGAGGATAACAGAAATGCTAATCGGTGAATTCAAACACAATTTGGATGCCAAAAAGCGATTAGCAATCCCCGCCAAATTTCGAAAAGAATTAGGCGAAGGCGCCGTTATCACTCGAGGACTAGATAACTGCCTATTCGTCTTCCCGCTGAAGCATTGGAATCAATTGGCTGAAAAGCTGGCTTCTACGCCAATTGGCCAGAAGGATTCGCGCTCCTTTGCTCGCTTGATTCTTTCTGGGGCAATGGAAGTCGAATTTGACGGGTTGGGGAGAATCGTTATCCCCGAATATTTAAAATCTTACGCTGAATTAAAAAGAGTGGCGGTGGTCGCTGGCGTGTATACAAGACTGGAGATCTGGGATGAAGACCGCTGGACAGCATACAAACAGAATTTAGAGAAGAATTCGGATGCCATTGCCGAGAAATTAGGCGAATTAGGGATATAGCATGCATAAGCCCGTTCTTTTAAATGAAGTGCTCGAATACTTGGATCCTAAGCCTGGCCAGTCCTTTATCGATGCCACCCTGGATGGTGGCGGCCATGCCTTAGCTATCCTGGAAAGAGTCTTACCTGAAGGCAAAGTGTTGGGAATCGAGTGGGATCCGAAGATGCTTAAGGATTTTAATGCAAAGATATCGGATTCAGCTTTTAAAGAAGAGGTGGGCAAAAGCCTATTCGCCGTTCAAGGATCGTATGTCGATCTGGAGAAAATTGCTGATGATCAGGGCATTGTTCCCAAAGGCATTCTCTTCGACCTTGGACTTTCCTCCTGGCATTACGAAGAAAGCGGAAGAGGATTTTCATTTCAGAAACCGGATGAGCCATTAGACATGCGCTTTGATCCCAATCAAGGTCAGCTAGCCAGTAGCCTGATCAATACAATTTTAATACAAGAGCTAGAAAGAATCCTTTCAGAATATGGAGAAGAACAATTTTCAAAATCAATTACTGAGGCGATCGGAGAAATGAGAAAGAAAAAGCCAATCGTAGTCGTCGGAGATCTTTTAGAGGCGATCGAGGGAGCAGTTCCAAAATGGTACAAGCATCGTAAAATCCATTGGGCAACCAAAACATTCCAAGCCTTGAGGATAGCGGTAAATAACGAATTGGAAAATGTGGCTGCCGGGATGGAGGCGGCTATCCGGCTTCTGCCTCCCAAAGGAAGATTAGCTGTCATCTCTTTCCAGGGGCTGGAGGACAAGATAGTGAGAGAGATTTTTAAAGCAAAAGCCAAGGAAAAAGTAATTAGCTGGGTAAAAAGAGCCACCATCCGGCCTGCCTGGGACGAAATTAAGGAAAATCCAAGAGCCCGGAGCGCCAAAATGAAGGTAATACAGAAAATATAATGGAATTCAATTACGAACGTATCAATTCAAGAAAAACAGCCAGCCATTCTAATGGCTTCTTTGATTTAGATATAATTGGCTATGCCAACCTCTTTCTGATTCTCGCTGTCATCATCTCCGCCATCACGTACATCGTCTGGGCCAACGCCATTGCTATCCAAAGCTATCGCCTAACTTCTCTCCATGAAGAGCTTTCAAAGGTTAATGAAAGCCATTCTTCTTTGGCTTCCCAGGCTTCTTACGACCCAAGCCGGTTGAAGGATTTCGCTGCTCTTCAAGGCATGATTGAGGCCAGGAATGTGGGCTACATCTTCGATTCCAGGGCAGTGGCCCTGGAAGAAAGGAATGGGATATAAGGAATCCCTCGAATAGTCGAGGGATTTTTTGTATACTTAGCCTACATGAAAAGTGAATCTCTAAGGCTGAATATCACCCTGGCGGCCATTCTTCTTTTGTCCTCTTTGATTTTGTATCGTCTGTTCGTCATCAGCTACGTCCGCCATTCAGTGTATTCTCGAACTGCTCAAGCCCAGAATGAGAATATCTCTAATGTCTTAGTCAGGGGAGGCATCTACCTCGATGACCCCAGCGCTCAAGGCTCAGGGTCATACCTTGCAGCGACGAATAAGAAATTCCCGCTAGCGTATGTGGTGCCCTTAGACGTGGCCGATGAGCGGAATGATGAGATTGCCGCTAAGCTATCTGAAATACTCTCTCTTGATAGAGGAGAAATACAATCAATCCTTAATACAAATCAAAAATCATCCAAGATTCTGGCCAGAAGGCTCTCTCAAGAACAATTTGAGAAAATCAGGGTGCTTAACACCAAAGGGGTGAATTTAAAATATGAAGCTGACCGCTTCTACCCCGGCAATGCCCAAGCGGCTAATGTCCTAGGATATTTCGGCAATTCTTCCCAGGGTAAGGCCGGCCAATACGGGATAGAGCTTTTTTACCAGGATGAATTAGCCGGCCAGAAGACAGCCGGTTCCGACGGCATATCATTAGTCAGCGAAGTTAAGCAATTATTCGGCCAAGAAAAAGAAGAAGCCGCAACCATTACCAGGCCAGCGGACATATATCTGACGATAGATAAAAATGTGCAGGTGATGGTTGAGCAGAAGCTTGATGAATTGATTAAGAAGTGGTCTGGCGCCGGTGGCACCATTATTGTCCAGGATCCGACGACGGGGAAAATATTAGCCATGGCTGATCGGCCGACATTTGATCCAAATATATATTCCCAAGCCGAACCAAGATCTTTTCTTAATCGGAGCGTCCAAGAAGAATTTGAGCCCGGATCATCCTTTAAGCCCATCACGATGGCCATGGGACTGGATCTAGGCAAAATTACTCCCCAGACCACATTTACGGATGAAGGCTCGGTCACCATTGGAGGGTATACAATTAAGAATTTCAGCGAAAGAATATTCGGGACCATCACCATGTCCCAAGTTCTTGAAAAATCAGTCAACACTGGGACAATGCATGTCCAGAAGCTTGTCGGCGATGAGCAGTTCTTGAATTACGCTGTTAATATGGGGTTCGGCCAAAGGACCGGCATTGATCTGCCTGGAGAAATAAATGGAGACATAACAAACTTGTACAGCGGCCGAAAGATCAATTACTTAACAGCTTCCTTTGGCCAAGGCATCGCTGTCACCCCATTGCAATTGATTAACGCTTATTCCGCTATCGCTAATGGCGGTAAGCTAATGAGGCCATATATCGTCCAGAAGATTGCCAGAGAAGGCGGCGGTGAGACGGTTATCCAGCCGGAAGTGGTTAGCATCCCAATCGCTCAAAAGACAGCTCAGAAAGTGGCTGGCATGCTGGTCAACGTCGTTGACAATGGGTTTGATAAAGCGAGGATAGAAGGCTATGATGTGGCGGGTAAGACGGGTACGGCCCAGATACCTGATGGTAAAGGCGGCTATCTAGAAGATGAATTCATTCATGACTTTGTCGGCTTTGCACCAGCATACAATCCGAAATTCACTATTCTAATAAAGCTGGATAAGCCGAAGGGCATAACATTCGCCGCTGACAGCCTGTCGCCCACTTTCAGAGACATATCCAAATATCTATTAACGTATTACAACATTCCGCCCACACGGCGATAGCCATGGAAAAAATACTTTCATCAATCTTACTTTTTCTATCACAACAATATCTCAAGCGCTATGAACCTAATATAGTCGCTATTACTGGCAATGTTGGTAAGACTTCGACCAAAGAAGCCATCGGGACGGTTCTAAGTAAGAAAAGGCATATTAGGGTCAGCGCTGGTAATTTAAATAATCAATTAGGCCTACCTTTGACTCTTCTTGGCGATTGGGGCGATAGATATTACACTCAAGGTTCAAGTCTCGGATTTTGGCTCTCTGTTCTTTGGAAGGGCTTCTTCGGCCTTATTAAAAGAATCAATTATCCAGAAATATTGGTTCTTGAGTATGGGGCAGATAGGCCCGGGGATATTAAGAGGCTGGCTAAGCATTTTAAGCCTCATGTGGCGGTAGTGACTGAAATATCCAAAGTCCCAGTCCATGTGGAATATTTTGACAGCCCGGAAGGGGTGGCTCTGGAGAAATCAAAAATCCTAGAAGCATTAGGGCCAGGAGATTATGCGGTGCTGAATAAAGACGATGACTGGGTTTGGCTGATGAAGGATAAGACCCAGGCTCACGTCGTTACTTTCGGATTCGACGAGAAATCAGATATTAGAGTTTCTGATTATGGTTACTGGAGCGAAGGCCTTGAACCAAAAGGCATTAGGTTCAGAATTAATCAGGGAGAAGAGAGCTTAGAAGTCCAGCTTTCAGGATCTCTGGGTAAATCTCAGGCAATGGCTTCAGCGGCAGCTGCTTCTGTCGGCCTTATCTTCGGCCTAAGTCTTCCTGATATTGTCGAAACGCTCAGGCATCACCATGGTCCCCAGGGCAGGCTCAGAATCCTTAGGGGGGTTAAGGGGACATGGATCTTGGATGATACGTACAACGCCTCTCCGGCTTCTACCAAATTAGCCCTTGAGACCCTTAAAGGGCTGCCTGGCATGAGAAAGATAGCTGTCCTAGGAGATATGCTTGAATTGGGAGAATATACCGAGATGGCCCATAGAGAGATGGGAGAGATGGCTTCTAGCATTGCGGATATATTAGTATGCGTTGGCTCTAGATCAAGATTTATGTTTGAAACAGCTCAAAGAGTATTGCCTCAAAGCCACATATATTCATTTGCTACATCTCAAGAAGCAAGGCTCAAAGTCCAAGAGATTATTCTGCCAGGGGACGTTGTTCTCATAAAGGGT
The DNA here is from genome assembly GCA_036516715.1 of Minisyncoccota bacterium. GTDB lineage: Bacteria > Patescibacteriota > Minisyncoccia > 2-02-FULL-40-12 > GWA2-44-9 > DATDZX01. The sequence goes on from DATDZX010000012.1 coordinate 13,102, forward strand.
TCTCAGGGGATGAGAATGGAGAAAATTGTTGAGGAGATCATGGCTGAACCAGAAAAGAAAAATGAACTCCTTGTTCGTCAAAGTAAGTCTTGGATTAAGAAATAAATGGGGGACCAATCTCTGTTTGTCAAAACATGAAAAACAAGGTAAAATCTAGTGATATTAGTATTGCCCCTGTCGTCTAGCCCGGTCTAGGACGTCGCCTTCTCATGGCGAAAACACGGGTTCAAATCCCGTCGGGGGTGCTAATTTATTAAACCATGTCCCATAAGTTCACATCACTTTCGAATCGTCTATACAACTATCTTGCTTCTCATACAGCGCCTCCAGATCAAATATTGCAGGATCTAGCAGAAGAAACTCAGAGGATGGGTTTTGAAAGCCGAATGCAGGTCTCTCCTGATCAAGGAGCTTTCTTAACCATCTTAACCAAGCTTATTGACGCCAAGCTCGCCATAGAAATTGGGACATTCACGGGATATAGCGGAATCAGCATCGCCAGAGGCCTTTCTGATCAAGGCCATCTCATTACCTGCGAGGTAAATGAAGCATATGCAGGTATAGCCACAAAATATTTCGAAAGAGCTGGTCTTAACGAAGTTGTTACCCTCAAGCTTGGTCCAGCCTTAGAAACATTAGAGAATCTTAATGTCCAGGATATTGATCTTGTTTTTATAGATGCTGATAAAGTCAGCTATCAGAAATACTACGAAGCCATTCTACCCAAAGTCCGCCAAAATGGTCTGATTATCTTTGACAACGTATTATGGCACGGAGCCGTGGTTAGTCCTTGGTTCAGGGATGCCAATACCAAGGCCATCCGGGCGCTTAATGATTTCCTTGTCCAAGATAATCGTGTCGAAGTAGTGATGGTGCCAGTATCAGACGGCATGACTTTGGCCAGGAAGAGATGAAAAGGCGAGCCCTTGTCCTTTTTGGTGGAACGATGCGGGGCGCCTTTTTAGTTGGCGTCATGAAATCTATATATCACTCCTTGGGGACCGGATATTTTGATTCGATCTTCTCATATTCCGTCGGTATATTTGAGCAAGTCTTCTTCGCCGCTGATCAGCCCAAAACCATGGAGAAAACATGGCGGGAATACGTTCATGGGAATCAGCTCATTAATTTCAGTAACCCCTTTAGGGGGAAGCCTATTCTTGACCTTGATTATTTAGTCGATATTTTTCAAAGTGAGAAGTCATTTTTACGGACTGAAAATATTTTAGCATCCAAGGCTAATCTTTTTGTTTTTCTAACGGATTATGTTTCGCGCCAACCAAAGGTGTTGGATATAAAAGAGTATAATGTATTTGATGTAATGAAAGCGGCTTGTGCCTTGCCGATCATATATCCCAAACCTGTTCTTCTTAATGGCCGACGGTATGTTGATGGCTGGCTATCACCAATAAAGCCCTTCAGAGAGCTTTTTAAGGGTGTAACAAAGGATTTTGATGAAATATTGGCCGTGATATCGTACCCGAAACATGCTCGTGTAGACGGCTTAGCAAGAGTTATCTCGCCCTCAAAGATGCCCCTTTTGGGAATGATGGATACTAATCAAGAGAGGATCATTGCCACCATAAAGCAAGGAGAGATAGATGGCCAGAGATATATCCAATCAATCGTTAATTGATTTTTAATTAGAGGACTGTATAATCAATATATAACTTGTATGAAAACTGAAACACCAAGCAATCAAGAGAAATCCCCTCAGCAAGAGATTCTAGAAGGCTTAGAGTTGTCTTTATTAGGAATTGGAAGGGCAATCGAAGAATTAAATCAAGCTGAGATGAATCTTTCTAGTATGTCTTCGGAAGCTCAGCTTTCCCTTAAAGCGGTATACCTAAGGCAGCGAAGAATGCTTGAGCAAGAGCGAGGCAATCTCAAAATGGAAATCGCTCGGGCAAGAAGAATGAAGTAAGTTCAAGCCCATCTTGCCCTTAGGGGCATGTTTTATATCCTCATGGAATCCTTTCCCACTCTTGAGACAATAAGGCCGGATGGCCTAAGAATCATTACTAAAAAACTTGAGAACACTCGGAGGGCTTTAATTTCCATCCATTGCCTCCAT
>DATDZX010000013.1:0-3462 GCA_036516715.1 Minisyncoccota bacterium
GAAGCATCGAGACGTGAAGTTTTTTCTATTAGGCTATTTTTTCTTTAATGATGCCATTTTGACAGCTTTAAATAACTTTCCTATATACCTGGAACAGGTATATCAAGTGTCAGATTCGACAAAATCTTTTCTTTTAATGGGTATTCTCTTCACCTCTGCCATCGGCGCATTTGTTAGCGGCTGGATATCTGACAAGCTGGGCCTTAAAAGGACTCTCCTTATCATTCTCTTTGGCTGGATGATCGGCGCTCCCGTCCTGGTTCTTCTTAAGAATTTTAACCATTTTGCTATCGGCTGTATCGTCTTGGGCTTTCTCTTTGGTTCGGTCTGGTCAGTTACCAGAGCAGTTATGACATACTTGTCTCCACCGGATAAGCTTAACTACGCCTTTAGCTTTTATACTTTAGCTGAACGTTTTTCAACCTTTGTTGGTCCGGTGGCTTGGGGTCTGATCACATATTTCCTTGTCGGCTACGGTCCAACGAGGTATAGGATAGCTTTTCTCTCTATGACCGTCTTTATCTTCATCGGCTTTTTCATAGTCAGAAAAATACCGGAGCCTCATGAGGTCAAGCACCCGGCTTTACAAAACACATAAAATCCCTTACAATACCACCACTATGCAGTTTGCTGTCATCAAAACCGGGGGTAAACAATACAAAGTCCAAGAAGGGGACATTTTAACCATTGAAAAGCTAGATTCAAATAACGGAGAGGTAATGTTTGATTCGGTCTTGCTTTCAGCTGATGGGGACAAGGTTACCGTCGGTAATCCTTTAATAACCGGGGCTAAGGTCAGCGCTAAAGTTCTCAAAGAGGGGAAGGGAAAGAAGAAAATGGTGTTTAGGTATAAGAGCAAAACTAGATATAAGAAGAAGAAAGGTCACCGCCAGCAATTCACTCAGGTTCAGATAACGAAGATCTCCGCTTAAGGCGGGGATTTTTGTTGGCCTTGCTTTTATTAGCTAAAATTAATAGGATAAGTTATCTCATCTGCCTGAATCGCCCTAGGTCAGGTGGGTGCCCTTGGCCAAGAGCGCAGCTCTAATGCGCCGCTCTAACAAAGGAGCGCACCGTGGCATAATGCCAAAGGGGGATTACACACTAGGACCTCTCACTATCCGTCTGCTCGGGATTGTGAGCTGGCGCACAGGCAGATGGCCGGGGTAAGCTTTACGCCCCGGCCCTATTTATTTCCTATACTCCAGCGCGTTCTTTAGAGTCGATTCATCCGTGTACTCAAGATGAGAGCCTGAGGCTAATCCTCGGGCCAATCTTGTGATGCTTATTCCTTCTTTTTCTTTAAATAGCTCTCTGAGATAAAGAGCAGTGGTTTCTCCTGAAGGTGTGGGGTTGGTGGCGAGAATCAACTCAACAGAAGGATATTGTTCTAATGTCTTTTCGATCCTTCGCTGGAGCTCATTAATTTTTAAATGGGCTTGTGTCAAGCCTTCCAAAGGATTTAATGATCCCCCTAAGACATGGTACAAGCCCTTATACAATCCAGTCTTTTCTAGTGAATCAAGATCCGTGGCTTTTTCAATCACTAATATTTTTGTTTGGTCTCTTTTTGAATCAGAGCATATATTACAGACATTCCCATCAGATAGGTTAAAGCAATTTTTGCAAAAGCTAATTAGTTGCTTCAGGTTCTGAATGGCTTGACCCAATTCAGTTAGTTCGTGTTCTGGTTTGGAAAGCAAAGCCAAAACAAAACGAGCCGCTTGACGCGGGCCTACGCCGGGCAGTCTTTGGAATAGTTTGGCTATCTGTTTAAATTTTTGGTCCATTTAGAATGGCATATCGGCGTTATGGGCGGTATCTATCTCAAGAAACTCCAGACTTTCAGGATTAATCCGGAATTCTATTTCCCCCGTTGGTCCATTTCTGTGCTTTGCGATAAGAAGCTGGGCAATATTTTCTGTGTTGTTTTCTCTCGCTCTGTCCCTGTTTATCTTATCCTCTCTATGAAGGAAAACAACTAAATCCGCATCCTGCTCCAAAGATCCGCTTGAGCGTAAATCGGACAATCGCGGTTTATGGCCGTCTCTTTGCTCGACTTGACGGGAGAGCTGTGAGAGGGCAACAATTGGAATATTCAATTCTTTAGCCAGCCCTTTAAGGCCCCGGGATATATCGGTAACCTGCTGGACTTCGCTATCATACTGTTTCCGGGCAGACATGAGCTGTAGGTAGTCAACAACTAAAAGGCCTAAGCCCTGTTCTGACTGAAGTCTTCTGGCCATGGCTCTCATTTGAAGAATATTCGGCGCCGAAGAATCATCTATAAAGATGGGGAGAGATTTAAGTTCGTCGCAAGCCATGGTGATTCTTAAGAAATCATCTCCATCACCACTGTGAGAAAGGCGACCGGTCCTTAGTTTCCATAGGCTTACCCCTGAGGCAACAGCGATTAGACGATCAACAACTTGGTCTATAGACATTTCAAGACTGAATACACCGACAGGGATTCCTTGCTTAGCAACTCGATAGATAAGATTCATGGCAAAGGCCGTTTTACCGACTGAGGGTCTGGCTGCTAAAATTATTAAATCTGATTTCTGAAGTCCGCCCAGGGTATTATCTAAGGAGGCGTACATTGTCTTCTGGCCTCGGATGCTGCCATCGCCTAAATTGGTAATTCTCTCTATGGCCTCAGCAAGAGTATTAGATACAGCGACAAAGTTTTTAGTGAGTGATTTTTTTGAGACGGCAAAAAGCCTTTGCTCAGCTTCGTCAATGATGTTTTCGACTTCATCATCTTCTCGATAGCCCAAGCTAATAATATGGTGGGCGGCATCTATGAGGTCGCGAAGCATCTTCTTTCTTTGAACAATGCGGGCGTAGGAAGATATGTGGGCTGAGGTGGGGATGGCCGTCGCCAAAGAGGTGAGATAGCCCATGCCGCCAATATCATCTAAGACGCCCATATCTTTTAGCTTGTTAGACAAACTAAGGAGATCAATGGGCTCTCTTTTTTCAAAAAGGGAAACCATAGCTTGGAAGGTAAGCTGGTGGTGGCGATGATAGAAATCTTCTGGCCTTAAAATATCCACTATCTTATTTATCGATTCTTGGTCTATCAAAACAGCACCCAGTAAAGATTTCTCGGCGTCAATATTTTGAGGTGGCAGCTTGTCTAGTGGAATCTTATGGACGCCGTTAGTTGTGGCTCTGGTCATAGGCATAACCATTCCATGGTACCGAAAATATATTCAAATTCAATTTGCCAAGTTGATTATCTGTGGAAGAAAAAGGCCTGCAGGGCAGGCTCAGGTTCGGTGGCGGATATCTATCTGGACCTAGACAGTTCTTCGGACGACTGGTCCATATATCGTGTCATCAACTCTAAAACCCTTAGATTCAATATCTTTTCTAATAATATCAGCTCTTTCCCAATCTTTTTCCTCTCTATATCTGTTTCTTTGCTCAACCATCATTTCTATCTCCGGAGGCAAGGGA
>DATDZX010000014.1:0-16309 GCA_036516715.1 Minisyncoccota bacterium
TTACCCTGTCTTAGGCATCATCTCTACCTCTCCCGCCATTGTCTTAGGAGAATGGAATACTAATACCCCTCAGAATGCCAAACCCGTCGCCCTAAATGGTAGAGTCCCGGTCAAAGTATCTAATGAGAACGGAACAATACAAATAGGGGACAGATTAACATTATCCAAGACAATACCAGGCTATGCCATGAAACAAACAGAGGCAGGCCAATCTATTGGTATTGCCTTAGAATCCAATACAAACAATACCAAGATAATGACCTTCGTTAATCTGGATTATTGGGCGCCGAGTATTAACCTAATACCAGATACAGATTTTGAATCCTTAGCTTCCGGATCAGACGAATCAATCATCAAAGCGGGCAATGCCATCTTTGATATCAAAATCCTATTTAGCTCCATCCTCAATCAATTCAAACTGGTAGGCATAGAATTTGGCAAGAATGTTCTCAAGGTTAAGAAGATATTTACTGAAGAGATAGAAACCAAGAAGCTTTGCTTGGGCGATACCTGTGTCACCGAAAAAGAGCTGAAGGATATATTGGATAATAAAGGGGTGAGTCCGGCTGAAACTTCTGAGCTGGTTGAAGAAGTTGAGGTCGAAGAGGTAGTTACCACGACTCCTGAGACAAAGCCGACACCAGATGCTTCAATTAGTCCAGAACCTGAAGATAATAGTGAATCACAACCAGAGGAGACGGTTACTCCAGAGGCAACTCCTGAAAGCACCCCAGAATCAACTCCCGAGGTAGCGCCAGAACCTAGTCCAAGCGAAGAACCGACCCCTGAACCCTCTCCAGAACCAACAGCATAATTAAGCTTATGGAGGTCTGTAATTCTAAAAGTATCAAAAGAAGGATGGAGTCGGATCAAAATGATACGATTAAGATCAAAAAACCAAGGAATTTCAAGCTTTACAATCAAACACCGCCTCAAGGGCGGTGTTTGGCTTCTTAACCATAAGCCGAGGTCTGTCGAGGGTAATATTTTTTTTAAGCTATTTAGTTTCCAGCACCTTATCGAGTAGCCCTGACTCAAGACCAATGGTTTCTAGTATTGTTTTGAGAATCGCGGGCTTGTTCTTGACAAGATTCGTGAATCTCGCATAAAAGGCTTCTTCGCCCTCGCCAAGAGCTTCATTGATCTGTTCAAGTTCTTCCGGAGTGCATTCGGCCAGGACAGCCTCAAAAATGGAATCCGAAAAAAGATGATGCAGTTTGTCTTCGATCTCCTGACTTTGCTCGGGAATACCGAATAACGATGAGATTGTTTCTTTTTTGTCCGTCATCTGAATGCACTTTCCGAACCCTTAATTACTGGGAGGTAAATTCGGCCCTCATTAACTGTCCAACGATTTCATTTAAACGCTGCCTGAATTGAGCCATTAATCTATCACCGGTCTCAAAAAATGATTCGTTGATGATCTGTTCCTCGGTGACTTTAACAAGATTTTGGGCCTGATGGCTTAACCCTTCCGCAATAGGCTGGATGTAACTATGAAGATATTGGATGAATCCGTAGGCGACGGTTGTTCCGATAGCTCCTTCAATTGCGCCCTCAAGGGCTGCCATAGTGATTCTTTTCGGATCAAGCTTCTTTTCTTGGAATTTAAGCCTAACCTCTCTTGCTATTTTTTCGGCCTTTTTAGCTATCGGAAGAGGAACCTCAACCTGAGCCTCATCGCATTTATCCAAAAGATAAAGCACTTCCATTTTCTGCCGGGCAGATAAGTTACTGGTCTTTGTCTCTTTTTTTAATTCAAAAACGGCAGCCCTGACTCTGTAGGTAAGGAGCCTGATTTTTTCTTTGTCATCGGGACTAAGTTCTGCTCCCTCGAAGTTTTTCAGAGAATCTTTCGCTTTCATGACCAAAGCGGCTCTTTTCACGGCATCCGGCTCCTCTTTTATTTTCTCGATGAAATCGTCAACATCCGGCTTCCGGAGCTCTCTTCTAACCTCATCAAATATATTGATACCAACACCGGTAGTTAAACCGGCAATCAACGCCGGCAAATAGGTTGGCCCAATACCAATCTCATATCCTTGTCGGATGAGTACTTTTATACCCGTTTCGGTTAAAGCGTACGTTCCAGCGCTTATGATTGTTGAAAGCCCAATCTTTTTAATAATCGAACCGAAAATATGAGACAGGCGTCTGCGGCCCAGTTCAGCACTAAGATCTTCAGACAACTTTTCACGCTCTTCATCCGAGAGAAATTTGAATGATTCCGGAGCGTTCAGCCTTAAGAGGCTGGTCTCATTAAAAAGGCGCTCAACCATGTCTTCACCAAGCCTGAAAGATATCTCCCATTCGTTGCTGATCTTTCTTTCGCCAGGTTCGGCGCCAGTCTCCTCGTCTTTAACAGATTCAGGTGTTTCCTGATTCGGCGTCTCTCTGAGGTTTAGTTTAATGTGTTCCTTAGCCATTTGTTATTTATATGATTTTAACATAGAATTGAATCAAGTTGCAAAACCACTTGAAAGAACAAAAATCTAATGAACCAGGAGTTTTCTAAACACAATGAGGAATCAGGTAGTCCTGAATCGCGCGAGAAGGCGCCGAATTTTAAGATAGAAATTTATTTCGGCATCCATGGCACAGCTGAAGATATGGAGGGTGACGACGGCACTAATAGCCCAGGTAGGTTTAAGCGCAGGGGTCTTAGAGAATCTTTCGAAAGTGCGGATATATATGTGCCCGAATTGCACGGCTGGAACGAGACTGCCCTCCAGAAAATGCAAGATCTTTCATACGGCAGAATAAGTCCGGATGATTTTATAAAGGAAGCCGGACTCAACAAGCGCGACCCTATGTTCGGGTTCAAGAAGGCTCAACTAGAAATGATTCATAAGTCCTTTAAACCCATAATAATATTGGATGTTCCAGAAGATGATCCGAGGTCAGAGGCTATGAGCAATCACTATTTGGGGCCCAAGGAAAAGGCCAGGCCATCGAACTTCAATCAGGCCCTCGCCAGTATAAAAGAAAATTTAAGGCAAGCCGCTGACTTGCATAATGAAAGGGAAGACTACATGATCAGCCAGCTTGTTCCTAGATTAGAAGAAGCGTTTAAAATCCGGCCTGATCTTAGGAACAGATCTGATCTAAAGGTTTTAATGTTTCTAGGCATTGCCCATACTAGGGTGGCTCACCAATTGGCCGAGTACGGTCTGACAATCAATACCAAGTATTCGAGACTTCCTTTCATCTTCTCTTATGATATTGAAGCGCAGCGAAGACTTGCCCTGGGCAAAGAAGTCGACAATGAATTGGCGGCAAAAGTTCTTCTGGAGCAGCTGTGCCGATACGTTATCGGCCCGATCGCAACGAGGCTAACCAATGAAAATAATGAAGTTATAGCCTTTATTCGGAAGATTGTTTCCCTCTTTACTTATGAAGAAATAAAACATCTTTACAGCTTGGGGATACCCTCTGCTTTTTCGGAGTTTTTCAAATATATGGAAGAAAAGAAAATTTATCCGCCGCGCGACCACTCGGAATTAATCTCGTTTATTTCAGGAAGTAACTCTAGCTAAGCAGGAGAGTTTAGGTAGTCGGTGATCCTTTTTATTTCATTATCTTGAGCTTCGCCGGGAGGCATCTTCGAAGCATCCGATATTTGGATCCCTATTTCAATTGATGATTCTTCCGATATCTTAGAATCAGGCCCTACTTTGGCAATAATTCGGGCGATGACCTCTAACTCTCTCGGATCCTGGGCATTACCTACCCTCAAATCCCCAAGAAAATCTAAAACGCGCTGAGGTTCTCGCTCGCTACTTTGCGGAGCACCGCCATAAGATTCAAAAGACTCAAAACTCATAATTTAATTTTATACTACCGAGGTCGATTAGGTCAAGCTAGGCCGTCCTTCAGCTCGATTTTATCAGCAGGATCCAAATATAGGCTGCCACCGCTCTCTCTTTCAGTGAAGGTTTGAATCGGACTTAAGAGTGGAGAAGAAAAGGCGATAAGATTGGCGGCTATTTTACCCGAATCTTCCCTTATCAAAGCATGGATATAGCCCTTGCCCAGAATCACCGTCGAACCTTCATTAATGTGGCTAGTTATCTTTCGGTAAGGAACTTCGCCTTGGGACTCACTGGTAGTTTGTTTAGCGGGTGTATAAATTGATTCGGTTAAGTTTCCCTTAAATAAATTGATAGAGACGCTATCTGAGTCGTAGCGGTGGACAGAGTCCATTACCCGGTTGCCTGATTCACTTAGCCAGACGTGATACCATATTTCCGGTAAGTTGGATTCATGGCTTGGGTGGAATATCATAACATCCGGAAGTTGGGACGATTGAGCAAGTTCCGCAAGGTGTAAAAGCTCTGCCCTAAAATTCGAGGCCACAAACTTTATAAGCTCGAGGGTAAGTCTATCTTTTTCAAACTGGGACTTGTCTTTTAACCAGTCAGATATTGCGCCACTGATCCCGACTCTGATATTTTTCATTTCCTGGGTTTTTTCCATTTGATTTTGGGCGGGGGTTTCTTGGCTCATGGTTAGCAAAAAATGAATTCACCTTTTTTAGCGGGAATGTCTTCGGGCTTGGTTACGCCCTCTACGAGACCCTCCATATAAACTTCAGGGCCAATGCCGGGGTGATTAAGCATGACATAGTAACCTTCCTGGACAAGAATTGGTTTCCCGGATTCATCCTTGGCCTTTCGGAAGTAGTCCATTTTATACAGACCTTTTTTCCGGAGGTCTTGATCATGGCCTGGTGGCAGAAAATCTTTAGGGATTGCCTCAGGGTCAGTCGAGTAGGCGTGCATAGTTACTGACATGCCATGCTGGAGTTTTTTGTCGGGTCCACGGACGACATGGATATACGGGGCGCTAACCTGGATATTTGAACCTGGGGCGAATTGACGCCTGATTTCCTGGTACTCATAGCCCCTTTGATCTTCAGGGAGCCTCGGATCAAAATAGACTTTATCTTTCATCGGCAAATGTGAGGTCCGGGTTTGAGGCGTTAAATAAATTATTTCGGTTACCGGATCGTAATTAAGAACCTCGATTGCCGCCTCCGCCGCCTCATGATCATGGATAAAGGTGCCATCAGGCTGGGCCAGGTGGGATGGAACTTCTTCGGGTTCATCGTCGATTTCTCGATGATCCTCGTTTTCGTCAGGGCTGCGCCACCCAAGAGGTAGATGTCGACATCGTATTTATCCTTTCCGGCTTCGTAGAAAAGCACCGCTGGCCTGTTTCGGTACTTTCCGCGGTCGATAAACTGGTCTGTAATAGCATATATCTGCTCGGAGTGATTTTCGTGCAGAAACTTTACGAGCTGAGACAGTTCCTTTTTATTCAAATAGTTTCTTTCTCTTATATTTTCTTCAATCCACCGATTAACGGCCTGCTTTAGTAACTCAACATTTCTTTCGCGTTTTTCGATATCTTCCGGGGTTAGATTTTCAGCTCCAAAACTCTTGTTTTCATCTTTTGGTTTTTCGGCCGGGGGAGAGTTGAGTACTGGCGCTTCGAGTGTCATACATTAAAAATTAGAATTTATTAATGGAATTATTATATTCTATTACAAGTACCTAAGTCAATAAGTCGTCGTTTAAGGCTATACTTAAATGAGATAGACCCTATGTTAAAGCTTCTGGTATTTAGAGGAACGTCCCCTAATGGAATCAAGAAGCCAACCTTGTTTTCTATAAACTAACCCCCTTATTTCCTTCAAGAATATTTTGTCGAGTAATACGATTTTGCCGCCAGAAATTGTCTCATTGCCTAAGCAAACACCGCCTCAAGGGCGGTGTTTGGCTTCTTAACCGTAAGCCGAGTTCTGTCGAGGGTAATCATTTGTCTTGATCTGGTATTGCTATCAGATTCTTCGGCGCAATAGCGCCATTAGCGGTCTACTTGTCTCTGGATTTTGAAGTCCAGGTTTGACCTTGCACTCAGGTAAGGATTTGGCCGTTTCACTCTTCGATTTCGCTCAGAGCAGGCATTCCGGTTTTTCCGGAATGCGTACATAGAGAGCATATACGAAGATCATCCTCTAAAAGGATGCCTTAATTCTTTCGAATCCAGGCGTCACTGTTCGCACCTCTCGCGTCGCCGCGGACGGGCGTTACCCGCTACCCAGCTGCCATATTACTAAGGCGAGTGCTCGGACTTTCCTCTCCTTTGTATAGGAGCGATTACCTAGTTAAGAAGCAGATATATAATATCATGTTTTGAAGGATAAAACAACCTCTTAATTGAAAATTAATGCAAAATAGGCTATTTTTATACTAATGAAGCCATCAGACCTCTTTTTTAATACCCTGCGCCTACCGGTTGATTTCATCATGATTCTCCTGGCGGGGTTAACCACCTACCTTTTAAGGACGGAAATACTTTCCGCTTTCCGGCCGGTTTACTTTGAATTTAACCTGCCCTTGATTCATTTCATGTATCTTGTCTTAGGGGTTACTCTTTTACTTATCGCCCTCTATGCCATTTCAGGTTTGTACTCCATGAGAATTAGAATGAGTTTTATCCAGGAGTGCGCTCGGGTGGTAATTGCCTCCTCCGCCGGTATCCTTTTAGTCATCATATATATCTTCCTTCGCCAAGAGCTTTTTAATTCCAGATTCTTAATTTTAGGTGGTTGGCTTTTCGGGATTGTCTTTGTTTGGATTGGCCGGGCCTTGGTAAGGTGGGTCGAATCAATTGCCGTCGGGAGGTATAATTTTGGGATCCATCAGCTGATATTGATCGGCAATGATGCTATTGCTCACCAAATTAGAAATGAGGTAACGGCTAATCCTGCCAGCGGCCTGCGCCTGGTCCAGCATCTTTTAGAGCCTGATTTAAATAAAATAAAACAGCTATATAACGATAGAGGCGTCGATCAGATTGTTTTAGCCAGTCCTCACTATCCAGCTCATAATATATTGGGTTTAGTTGAGTTCTGTCATGAACACCACATTGTTTTTAAATTTGTTCCCAATCTTTACCAGACTCTGACAGCTAATGTTGGAATGGATATGGTCAGCGGCGTGCCAGTTTTAGAATTAAAAAGGACACCCCTGGAGGGCTGGGGGAAAGTAGCTAAGCGCAGTCTTGATATTATTTTTGCTATCACTGGCCTTATTATCACTTCACCTATTTTTCTTATCCTATCAATCCTTATCCCTTTTGATTCTCTCGGTCCAATTCTGTTGCGCCAGAAAAGAGTCAGCGGGAAAAGAGAATTTGTGTTGTTTAAATTCAGATCGATGGTCAGGAACGCTGAAGAATTGCTTCCGACCCTAATTTCTCAAAATGATCGGGTCGCCTCGGGGCCGTTGTGGAAAATGAAGAATGATCCTCGAGTCACAAGGATAGGGAGGATAATACGGAAATTTAGGATTGATGAGATTCCCCAATTCATTAATGTCTTAAAAGGGGATATTAGTTTGGTCGGTCCTCGACCTCATCTGCCCAATGAGGTAGCCCAATACCAGGCTCATCACAAGAAAGTTTTGGCTATCAAGGCTGGGGCTACTGGTTTAGCCCAAGTCTCAGGAGCCTCAGATCTGCCTTTTGAGCAGGAGGTAGCCTATGACAGCTACTATGTCGAGCATTGGTCTTTGTTTTTGGATATGAAGATAATCTTCAAGACATTTTTTAAGATGCTGAGAGATAAGTCGGCGGTATAGAACTTTATGAAGATTCTTAACGAAACAGTCTCGAAATCAGGATTAGAACAGATGGCTTCAAAGATGTTTGGTTATGTAGTTAAAGCCGTGGTTGATATTGAGCGCGAAATCGTGGCTATTGATGGTGAACTGAATTCAGATTTGGCTGAGATGCTTGTTGAGCAAGGGTCAAAAGGCAAGAATATTTGGGGCGTTAATATCCACCCAGATAAAGGTTCAGAGTGGCTCGAATTTGATTCGATGGTAAACATTAAACCTAATTTAGGTAATCGTACTAGATCAGTGGACGATCCCATCATTCGAGATAAAATTAGAGATATCTTAGAATCACTCATTAAACGATGATCTATCATAAGGAATTAGCCGAAGGGCGTTGGAAAAAATTCTCCTTTATTGAACAAATGGCAAATATAGGGAGCGAGGTAGCGAGGGCCATCCGCTATCGACCTGACAATAAAAGAGATAGTGTTATAGCGGCCGAACGAGCTTTGGAATTGCTAGATCTAACTATTGAGGACGAGAAAAATAAAGGGCGGGGCCGACAAAAAGAACTTTGGCGGACTAGAGAGGTTCTGGCCGATTTTCTATTTTTCAATAATGAATATAAATCAACGGATAAAAATTGGTTGTCGTATTTTGACGCCTTTGCCTATGCCGCTTCCCTGGAACATAAATGGGATTGAAACAAATGAATAAGGCCCCGCTAGTGGGGTCTTTGAGTCCTAATCTGGATATGGCTTATATGCCAGCGGGGATAGGTACACTTTCCTTTTGACTTGCCTTCCCTGATTCTTGTTCTGACAGCGACATAGACCCACGTTCCAAGAAGCAATCTCTTAGGTGAGTCTTTGTTTGCCATTGGCGTCCCGATAGCTTTGGTATTACCGTTTCTTATTTCTTTGCCAGGCCTTAGCTTTTTGAGAGCTTTTCTGACCCGGGCAGTGAGTCCATCTTCGTACTCAGGGATCTTCAGATCAAGCCATTCCCATTCTGGGGTCTTGGCCATAAGTTTTTAGGGGCTGATATAACTATACCATATTTATATTGCCCACCAGCCTATTAATTGCTAGGTTAAGGGGATGAAAGTCGCCTTTGTCCATGAATACCTGAACCAATTCGGCGGAGCCGAGAGAGTTCTGCGGGTTCTCTGCGACATGTTTCCCCATGCCCCCATATATACCCTCCTTTATGACGAAAAGGCGACGAAGGGGATCTTCAAAGACCGATACATTATCACCTCGTCTCTCCAGAAGTTTCCTTTCTCAGTAACCCACCACCAGTTTTATCCCTTAGTCATGCCTTTGGCCATCGAGCAGTTTGATTTTTCTTCGTACGATCTAGTTATCTCTCTGTCGGCCTCCTTTGCCAAAGGAGTGGTTACCAAGCCTCATACCAAGCATATCTGTTACTGCCTCACCCCGCCCCGGTTTTTGTGGGATAACAGTCAGAAATTCGTGGAAGAATTCGGCTATCCTTGGATCATCCGAAGACTTCTGCCTCCTTTTCTAAGCTATCTTCGAATGTGGGACTACGAAGCTTCTAGAAGAGTGGATCATTTTCTTTCAATCTCTCATTTTGTAAAGCAAAGAGTTTCAAAATATTACCAAAGAGATTCTTTAGTAATCCATCCGCCAGTTGATACTGATTTCTTTCAGGCATCAAAGGAATCAGGAGAATATTTCCTGATGGTTGGCCGGTTGGTGACGTATAAGAAATTCGACGTTGCCATTAAGGCCTTCAACCAACTCAGCCTTCCTCTATATATCGCTGGTGTTGGTCCCCAACTAAAGCATCTGAAAAAGATAGCCGGACCGAGGATAAAGTTTTTAGGATCGGTTTCGGATGAGGAAATTAAAGACCTCTACGCCAAGTCAAAAGCCCTCATATTCCCTCAAGAAGAAGATTTCGGGATTGTGCCTCTAGAGGCCATGGCCTCCGGCAAACCGGTCATCGCTTTTCGTGGCGGGGGAGCCATGGAGACGGTTAATGATAGAGAGACGGGGCTTTTCTTTGACGAGCAGAACGAAGCCTCGTTGGTCAAGGCAGTTAAACAATTTGAGTCAATGGAATTTAACCCCGATGCTTGTCGCAAGCAGGCCGAAGGTTTTAGTATTAGTTCTTTCCAAAAAAAATTTAATGATGCTATTTCTAAGTTATGACTATCGGCGTTGATATCCGAGTCTTGGCCAATGAAAAAGATGGCGGGGTATATGAATACGCCTCCCAGCTTTTAAGCCATATGGTTGCTCTGGATTCCTCGATCTTGTTCAAGCTTTTCTATTCCTCCTTCCGTGTTCCAGCGCCTAGCTTTGAATGGATGAAGAAGGGGAACGTTTCTCTCCATGCTCATCGCATTTCTAATTCAGCTCTTTTCTTAGCCTCGTATTTCCAGCAACCCAAGGCCGATCTCTTGATTGGTGGTGTGGACGTATTTTTTTCACCCCACATCCTTTCCATCGCTCTTTCACCCCACTGTCCCCGCACTGTCACTTTCCATGATCTTTCTTACGAGAGATTCCCGGAATTCTTTTCTTGGCGGCGACGGCTCTGGAATAAGGCGATGGGACCTAAGAGTCAGGCCCAAAAAGCCAAAGCCATTATTGCCGTGTCAGAATCAACCAAGAGGGATTTAGAGAATATATACCGCATTCCATCCTCCAAGATATCAGTCATACATTCTGGGGTTGGAGGGCCGGAGATAGATAAAAAAGAGATTGCCGATCTTCCGGCTAAATACATTCTCGCCCTTTCCACTTTGGAGCCGAGGAAAAATATTTCCGGCGTTATTAAAGCCTTCGAGATCCTAAAAGAGGATCCGGCCCTGGCTGAATACCACCTGGTCATCGTCGGCCCGTCAGGCTGGCTCTATGAATCTATTCTAGACCAGATCACTCATTCACCTCAAAAGAATTCTATTCACTGCCAAGGTTTTGCCTCAAAAGAAAAATCATTATACTATCAAAACGCTTCTTGCCTGGTCTATCCTTCTTTCTTTGAGGGCTTTGGATTTCCGCCTTTAGAGGCCATGGCCCACGGTGTTCCAGCTATTGTCGGTCTTAACTCCTCCATGCCGGAGGTGGTCGGCCAAGGGGGAATGGCGGTTAATCCCTATTCTCCCAAGATGATTGCTCAGGCCGTTGCCTCGATACTCAGAGACCCAGCCTTCCATAAGGTGTTAAAGACTAAAGCTGAATATCAGGCCCAAAAATTCTCCTGGCCACAAGCGGCTGAAAAAACATTGGAGCTTCTCCTTAAAACATCCACAGAGTAATCCGTATAGACTGATATATACTTAGGACATGCCCCCTCAAAGGAAGTCTAGCCATATTGGGGCAATGTTTGATATTAGGCCGGTGACTGATTCCGGCCATGTTGACGTTGGAAAATTGTCCCATTTGACTAGAGTAGTTGATTTAAACAGAAGGGTGAAAAAGTCTGAGCCACTCTTTGTTCCAGGCCTGGTAGTGGAAAAGAAAAAAGTAGTCAAAAAAGCCTCTTTACCAAAACTTGTTATCCCTGCTCCTAGACCGGTGATCGATAAAGGGCAAATCCATCAGGAAGTTGAATCTCTTTTAAATAACGGATCCGACTTGGTTATTGAGTTGGCTAGGTTCGGCGGTTTTGTCGAACCGTCGAGAATCGTCTCTATCCGGCCCAGGGCGCCCATCGCCCGTTCTTTGCCGGCTTCTAAAGTTGTCGATCAGCCCGTTGCTTCAGTTGCCTTTGAAGACGGGTCGCATGAGGTGGCGCTTAAGGAGATATATATGGCGCCTCGAGACTATGCTTTGCCGGAGGTGGAGGTAGCTGAAGCGCCAGCCTTAATGTTTGCCGAAGATGGCACCCTCATCGCCGAACCGGCTTATGAAACCCAAATATATGACTGGTTGAAAAAGCCGGATGAGAATCAAGGTATTAATTTCAGATTTCCTAAGATTTCTTTCAAGGCTTTGGTCGTTTCTATCGGCATTGTTCTAGCGGCAGTGGCCCTGGCGAAGTATGGGATATATATTAAGGAAAGACTGGTCCAGAACGGCGCTTCCGCCGTGGAGAATTTAGAAATGGCCGAGATGGACATAAAGAACTTTAATTTCGAGGGAGCCTCGCATAATTTCACAGCCGCCTATGAAGAGTTTTCTAAAGCCGGCGAGACGATGAATTTTATGGGTTCTACGATAGGGGGATTCATCGGCGATTTGCCCGGTGGTGGGACATTAAGATCAGCCCACAACCTTATTGAAGTTGGCAAGCTATTGGCCGACGCCGGGGCGGCGATGACCGAGGCTTTCTCAAGCCTATCCAAGACCAGTCTTTTAGTTAATCCAACCGCTTCATCTGATATCTCTGTCGGTCAGCTTCTTTCCAGTCTTAAGAAAGCCTTAGCCGTCTCATCGACTAATGCCCAAAAGGCTAATTCTTTGATGGCTAAGATTGATCTGGGGGCGGTACCGGAAGATAGGAGAGAGGCGCTTGAAGAATTCAAGGCCAAGCTACCCAGCTTAACGAAAATTTTGTCCGATGGCGTCGAGTATTCCAAATTCTTAGAAGGCTTCGTGGATGTGAAGGGATCAAAGCGCTACCTGGTACTTTTTCAGAATCCAAGCGAGTTAAGACCGACGGGCGGTTTTGCCGGCACATATGGAGTCTTGGACTTCAAAGACGGCCGTCTCCAAGCCTTTAAAGTGGATGATATATACAATCCGGACGGTCAGCTGAAAGAAAGAATAGTCCCCCCTAAAGAACTTCAGCATATTACGCCCACATTAGGCATGAGGGACATATCATGGTTTATTGATTTCCCGACTTCGGCTCGCAAAGTCATCACATATTTTAAAAAGGGAACCAATCAAGATGTCGATGGTGTTATCGCTGTCAGCCCTAAAATTGTTTCCAGGATTCTTGAGATTGTCGGGCCAGTCGCCATGCCTGATTATGGCGTCACTCTTACCAGCCGGAATTTTCTTATGGAAATCCAAGAAGAGGTAGAATATGGAAAGAATCGAGATCAGCCTAAGCAGATAGTGGTTGATATGGCGCCGAAGCTTTTGGAAAAGATGTATTCAGCTGATTCAGACCAATGGCTTAGTATCTTCAACGCCTTTGTCGCCGGCCTTGAGAAAAAAGACGTTATGGTCTATTCCAGGAACTTAGCTCTTCAAAGCTTCGCCGTCCAAAGGGGCTTCGGTGGCCAGGTGGCCAGGACCGACTCTGACTATTTCATGGCCACCTTCACTAATGTCAAAGGCTCGAAGACTGATGTCGTAACAGAAAATGCCATAAAGATTGATGCCCAGTGGGAAGGCAATCAGGTTCGCCACACCGTTACTTTGACCAGAACCCATAAAGGAGGGAATCATGCTTTAGGGTTTTATAACAAAACAAATCCCGCTTATGTCAGAGTCTTGGTTCCCGAAGGCTCGAAACTGGTTTCCATCACCGGCCATGATGTTCCCGTATATCGTCCCCTTATCGATTATACCGATGAAGGCTTTGAAAAAGACGAGGATCTAGCCAGGTTCGAGCTTGAGGCCTCGGATACCCAGTTCAATGGCGTCAAAGAATACAAAGAATCAGGTAAGACCGAGTACGGCTTCTGGCTGATCACTGATCCTGGTAAGACAAAATCAGTCACTTTTGAGTATCTTGTTCCAAAAGAATATTCAGAAAAAGATTACAGACTTTACGTTCAAAAACAGCCAGGTTTGGAAGTGAATAGCTTTGATTTCACCTTAAGGCCACCGATCAATCTTTCCGTTAAAGAAGCTTCTTCATTCTTAGGTCAAATTGGGGATGTAGTATCATATTCTGCTTCCTTAGAATCAGATCTTGATATTAAGGTTAAAATGGAGTAAAATATTTAAAGCATTTCTTATGCCCAAACCAGAACGAGTCAGAAGCCTATACGGCACCGTCCTTATTGAGGGGACGCCGCCACCCAAGAAAGAAAAAACTCCAGAGCCGTGGGATGTGATCAGCCCGAGAGGCCATATCAAACCCTCCTTCCTAAAGGCATATGCCGAAAATCCTGACAAGCTTCCCGACCTGCAGCGCCGAGCGGTTGAAAACCACCTTCGAGGCTGCCAAGATCGGACATGTCTTAATACCGCTGAAAAGATTCGAGGAGGGCCACTCGTAGAGATGATGGATAAGGCTTCCTAGATATCCGCCCCGCCCTGCGGGGCGTGCTTTCATGAATATTAGAAATTACTGTATAATCGCCCACATCGATTCAGGCAAGTCGACTTTAGCCGACAGGTTTTTGGAATTGACTGGCACGGTCGAGAAAAGAAAGATGCAAGAGCAATACTTGGACCAGATGGATCTTGAAAGAGAAAGAGGCATTACTATCAAGCTCCAGCCGGTCAGGATGAAGCACAAGGAATATATTTTCAATCTGATCGATACCCCTGGTCACGTTGACTTCTCATACGAAGTTTCTCGCTCTTTAGCCGCCGTGGAAGGGGCGATTCTTTTAGTCGATGGCGGCAAAGGCATCCAGGCCCAGACATTGGCCAATCTCCATCTGGCCCGCCAGCAGAAACTAGCCATCATTCCGGTAGTGAATAAGATAGATTTGGTCAATGCCAGGGTGGCTCAGATCAAGGAGGAGCTGTCATATCTTCTTGAAATTGAGCCGGAGA
The DNA here is from genome assembly GCA_036516715.1 of Minisyncoccota bacterium. Classification (GTDB taxonomy): domain Bacteria; phylum Patescibacteriota; class Minisyncoccia; order 2-02-FULL-40-12; family GWA2-44-9; genus DATDZX01. Next base: position 14,285 of record DATDZX010000014.1, read on the forward strand.
GAATTCTAGAAGTATCGGCTAAGAACGGAACTAATGTTGAATCGATATTAGAGAGAGTCATTACCGATATTCCTGAGCCAAAGAAAACGTCGTCTTCTTTGCCTCGAGCCCTCATCTTTGATTCTACTTTTGACCAATTTAAGGGAGTAATTGCATTTGTTCGGGTAATGAACGGCTCATTTAAAAGGGGTGAGCCTTTAAAGGCTTTTGCCACCGGAGCCAAGGCTGAAATACTGGAGACAGGATATTTTTCTCCTAACCTTATCCCTTCTTCCTCTCTTTCAGAGGGAGAGATCGGATATATCGCTACCGGCCTTAAAGATCCAGGCAAGATTAGAGTCGGGGATACACTTGTTGTCGGCGAACCTAACCAATCATTCACTCCTTTAGAAGGATACAAGGAGCCTCGGCCGATGGTCTATGCTAGCTTCTTTCCTGAGAACAGCGATGATTATGACCTGCTAAAGGATGCTCTTGAGAAGTTAAAACTGACTGACGCCGCTTTATTATTCGAGCCTGAGTCTTCAGCTGGCTTAGGCCGAGGATTCAGGGTTGGATTTCTGGGTATGCTCCATGTTGAGATTATTTCCGAGCGGCTCAAAAGGGAATTCAATCTACCTTTAATCATCTCTTCGCCTTCGGTAGAGTATGAGATAAAGAAAACGAATGGGGAAATGTTAAAGATCAGATCGGCCTCAATGTTGCCTGATCCCTCACATATTCAAACTATTGCCGAACCGATTGTCGATTTAGAAGTAATCACTCCTTCTGAGTTTTTGGGGAATGTCATGGAGTTAATGGCCACGATTAGAAACAGATACATCGCTACCGACTATTTGGGCAAAGAAACGGCGGTGCTAAAATATGAGGCACCGTTGTCTGAGATCATCACTGATTTTTACGATAAGCTGAAGAGCGTATCTTCCGGCTACGCTTCCATGAGTTATGAGCCTAAAGGCGTCGAAGCTAATGATCTAGTCAAGATGGATATTCTGGTGGCTGGGGATCCGGTTGAGCCTTTTGCCCGGATTATTCCTCGGGAGAAAGCCTACTATGAAGGCCGGGCCATTGTAGCCAAGTTAAAAGAGATAATTCCGCCTCAATGGTTTGAAGTGGCCATCCAAGCGGCGATAGGGGGGAAAATCGTTGCCCGTGAGTCAATCCGGGCCAGGCGTAAAGATGTTACCGGCTATTTATACGGTGGAGACGTAACCAGAAAAATGAAACTTCTTGAGAAACAGAAAAAAGGCAAAAAGAAGATGAAAGAGATCGGAAGAGTAAATATCCCTCAGGATGTATTTCTTAAGATGCTGAAGAGATAATTTAATAAAACACTATTGGGGTAAGGAAAGCGACCATACTGATGATGATAATGATGGCAACAGTTACCCAGAATGCTTTTACCAGCCTTTTATTCATGATATATCTAATATACCCAGGATATATATTAGAAGCAATATGAAGGTTTTTCTTAATTCAAAATTAGCCAGCCTTTTCCTTCTTGTCTTAGTTGTTTCTTTGTCTGTGGCCCTGGTGAGAGTACATGGCAATAAAAAAGAACTTCAGGATAATGTAGAGGATCTTTCTTCAAAGATCGAAGATATTGAAAAAGACAATCAAAGACTAGAAAGTCTCTCCGCTTATTTTGCCAGCGATGCCTTCCTGGAAAAAGAAGCCCGAGAGAAGCTTAACTACAAGTCGCCTGATGAAGAAGTAGCATTCGTCTACCTCGATGAGAAAGAAGATATATCTAAAGATTCATTGCCTGAAAGGATATTAAATGCTTCTAATCTGATGAAGTGGGTCTACTACCTTTTCGGATCGCGGGATTAGCATAGTGGTAATGCGCGTGCTTCCCAAGCACGATAGACGGGTCCGATTCCCGTATCCCGCTCCAAGACAGAACTCAAAGGTTTTTTAGAAGCCCAAATGTGGGACGCGCGAAGCGCGTCCCAAGGATTCCCGCCTGATTCTGTGGGGGAATTCAGAATTTTTGGGGCGCTTGCGCGCACTGATTTTTCGCCA
>DATDZX010000015.1:0-7614 GCA_036516715.1 Minisyncoccota bacterium
CTTTCTATCCATTAGATCTTCATTACCCAAGACTGCCGTCATGTTTTTCTTTCTAGAGGTTTTGGATAAGGTGGTGTTTGATCATGAGCATGATCGGGAATTGTGGGAGTTTCTTTTTAATTCTTTAAACAAGCTCTCAGAGGATGATTCTCCTACTCTTAATTTCTTTAGATCATCTCAAGAAGAGCTCCTTAAGGTTCTGGGCTATGCCGGCGTAGAAAAAGAAAAGAAGAATGGAAGATCTTCCCTAGATTTTTTCTTAGAAAGACTGGCCCAAAAGCATATATATTCTCTAGACTTTCTTTTTAGAGTCTGTCCTAAATCATGATACAATACCCCAATGGATGATTTTAGTGTAACTCCCGTCCAACCCTTAATGCCCAAAAGCCGTAAAATCCTTTTTTGGTTAATTGGTTTAGCCGGCCTTTTGGCCGTCTTAAGCGTCTTAGCCCTCTTTGTCGGTGGACCGTCTTTCAGGGAGAGGGACGTGGAAGTTAAGTTAGAAGGCCCTAATCAGATTGTTTCCGGGGATGAGGCGACATATACCCTGACGTATGAGAACAAGACCAAGACAAAACTGAAGGATATTCGAATAATGTTTTGGTATCCGAAAGATTCAGTGGTCTTGAAGGCCGATGGCTCTATTGCCCGGCCAGAAACTGAATCTTTTTCTTTGGATGAGCTGAAGGCCGGTCAGAGGGGGGAGAAAGAAATAAAGACATTTCTGGTGGGCGATCGGGGGAATATCAAGGAAGCCAAGGTGCGCTTCGCATATTATGCCGGATCTTTTAAATCTCTTTTTGAAAAAGATGTTCAGCTCAATACGACGATAACTTCCGTGCCGATTCCTTTGACCTTGGTGGCTCCGCCCAATGCTGTCTCGGGCCATGAGATAACATATATTTTAGATTATAGGAATGAGACATCGGCTCCAATTTCTGATCTTCAGTTCGAATTCTTATATCCCGATGGCTTTCAGTTTGTCCGGTCAAGTCCAACTTCGATAAATCAAAGAACCTGGACCATTCCGGTCTTGAAAAACGGCGGAGGTTCCCGGATCATGGTTACCGGCATCTTGCGGGGATCACCGGGCGAAGCTAAGAATATCTCGGCTACCCTTAAAAGGAAATTAGGGGATCAATATATTGATTTCGTAAAAGTTTCTAATGCCACCGTTATTGCCAACCCTTTACTTAAAACAACGATTCTGGTGAATGATGGCCGAGATCATGTGGCTTATCCCGGCGACACCCTTCGATATACGGTTAAGTATGAGAACACTTCTAATTTTATATTTTCTGGCCTAACGCTTAAGACAACTTTGTCCGGGACGATGTTTGATCTTTCAAGTCTTCAACCTCAGAACGGAGTTTTTGACGAAAGCTCAAAAGCTATCACTTGGGATTCCGGTTCAATATCTGATTTCGGGAACTTGAGCCCTAACACTAAGGGCGAGGTCAGCTTTTCAGTTAGGTTGAAACCTAGTTTCAGCACTGGCTCAAGTTCTGTTTTAAAAGTCTCCTCTCTTCTAAGAACGGAAAACGTGCCTCAGTCGTATGATGGCAACGAGATTAGAGCTGAAGACAGTCTAACAACTAGAGTTTCTGTCCAGCCAAGCTTTAGTCAAAGCTTGTATTACAACGATCCGGCCTTTGGCTCTACCGGTCCTTTTCCGCCAGAGGTTGGGAAAGAAACCACCTTTACTGTCCATTGGGCAGTTTTCAACCCAGGCAATCCCTTGGCTCAAGCTAAAATTACCGGGACTCTGCCAACGGGGGTAGTTTGGAAGAATGTGTTTGGCAAAGATTCAGGCTTGCCTGACCCGGTGTTTAATAAGAATACTTCAGAGGTTTCTTGGAATATCGGCACCATGCCTCAGAATGCCCGCTACGAACTTAGTTTCCAGCTAGTTATTAAACCGACAAGTTCCCAGAAAGGAAGCCCGCTTGTAGTCTTGAAAAATGTTAAGCTTACTGGTACAGATTCAGTACTCGAGCAGCCCTTGGTCATTAACGGCTCGGATCTTAAGACAGATAATACCGCTGACCAACCAGGCGGCAATGTTCAATAACATGGAAAATCTTTTAGAAAAAATCGTATCTCTGTGCAAGCGTCGCGGCTTTATCTTTCCCGGCTCAGAAATCTACGGTGGCTTAAAAGGCACCTGGGATTATGGGCCCTTAGGGGCGGAGTTAAAATTCAATATTAAACAGGCCTGGTGGCAGGATATGGTAAAGAGCCGGGAAGATATCTTTGGCATCCAGGCAGCTATCTTTATGAATCCTAGAGTCTGGGAAGCCTCTGGCCATACCCAGGCTTTCACTGATCCTTTGGTTGAGTGCAAAGTCTGTCATGAGAGATTCAGGGCAGATAGCGAAGAAGAGATAGAGGCTCATGGAGAGACGCATGCTAAGAAAAAAGAAAAAGTTGAGTGGACAGAGCCAAAGCAGTTCAACATTCTTGTTGAAGCCAAAGTCGGCGTGATTGAAGGGGAAAAATCCACCATCTATCTTCGTGGAGAAATTACCCAAGGGGTCCATGTGAATTTTAAAAACATATTGGATTCAATGCACCCCAATATTCCTTTCGGCGTTGCCCAGATAGGAAAGGCTTTTAGGAATGAGATAACTCCTGGCAATTTCACCTATCGCTCCCGAGAATTCGAGCAGATGGAATTGCAATGGTATGTCGAGCCAGATGAGAAAGAGGCAGATCGCTGGTATTCTCATTGGAAAGAAACTCGAATGAAATGGTATTTAAATCTAGGGCTTGAAAAATCAAAGACTAGGTTAAGGCAGCATGGCAAGGATGAACTAGTCCACTATGCCCGGGATGCTTGGGATGTAGAGTATGAAACGCCTTTTGGTTGGAGAGAGTGTGAGGGCATCCATCATCGCGGCGATTGGGATTTAAGCCGACACTCTGAATACTCAAAAACAGATCTTTCATATTATGACCAAAAATCTGGAAAAAGATTTGTTCCCTGGGTGATTGAGACTTCCGGCGGAGTGGATCGGGCCCTACTCTTCTTCTTGCTTAATGCCTACCATGAAGACGGGGATCGGGTAATTCTTAAGCTCCATCCAAGGTTGGCACCCTTTAAAGCGGCAGTCTTTCCTTTGTTAGCTAATAAGGCTCACTTAGTCGAAAAAGCTAAAGAAGTATACAAAGATTTAAAAGAAAAAACTAGATTTGATATTGCCTGGGACGATAGAGGAAACATCGGCAAAAGATATTATTCTCAAGATGAGATCGGTACGCCTAAAGCCATCACCATCGACTTTCAGACTTTAGAAGACAATACGGTTACTGTCCGAGACAGGGACACAGCTAAGCAGGAAAGAGTATCTGTTTTAGATCTTGCTTCTCATATTTCTCAAATTGTAATATAGTCTCCTTAGCTCTTCAAAACATATATGAAGACGCCTGTTTTCTTGGCTTTTTTGTTTGCCTTTTTCTTTTCTTTCACTCAGCCGGTATCCGCTAAGCCGACAAGAGATCAGCTCAAAATCCAGATTAGGGAACAGATGACCGAACTAAAGCAAAGATGCAGCGCGTTCAGTGTTACTTGTTTTGCCGAATGGGATCGGGAGGATCCTCTTGGCAATCGAGTGCCTTTAATTATCGTCAATGGCTGGAATCCGGAAAGCGTGCCCGGTCGGCCACGGATGGAAGTCTGGGAGCCTTTGCTTTTAGATTTCATCTATGATGACTACCTCTACCGGCACTATAAGATATATTTCTTCGCTTACGACAGCAACATAGAGAATGCTGAAGAGCTAGGCCGAAGAATGAGGGACGCGATTGATTTGGAGGGGGATTTGGATGATTCATTCAAATATACCGATCATGTAATTCTGGGCCATAGTCTTGGTGGCTTAGTCGCCTATTCATACATGCGCGAGACTGCTAGTGGCGGAATGTATCCCGGCCGGCCAAGCGGCGAGCGGGTTAGGCGGGTTATCACCTTTGGTGCACCTTTCCATGGCTCGCCTCTGGCTAATGGTCCGGCAAGGGATAACAAAGCCGGGGCGTGGTCTCTAGAACTGATCACTTTCGATCTGCTTTTCTTTCTCTTCGGCACGCCAAGCGCTTTTCAGATCAATCGGTCTGATCTGCGCTGGGATAACTACGATTCCCTCCTGAATTATTCACTTTTCGGAGTTGAGAGAAATCGATGGCTAGAACGCCTCTACACTGGCACCAACTACCTTCAGAAGGTTATCGCCTATGGCTCGACGTACAACCCGGGCAATGATTGTTCGGGCACGCCTTTGGCGTATCGAGCATATTGTTATGGCCGGAGAATTCTTTTAGGAGCGATGGGCCTGGAAAGCGACGGTGTCGTGCCTCTCGCGAGTTCTCTCTTCTATGATTCGCAGGGCCGGCCCAGAATAGCTTACCGTCAATTTCGGAACTACAACCACTCAGAGATCGTGAGTGGGGGAGGAAGGACAGAGATTTTCCAGAATCTTCGCCAGGACCTTATCGATGCCGCCATCGGCTGGATCAATGATGAGCCGCTGATGACGAAAAGAATGGATTTCAATTCCGATGGCATCGGAGATATCTTCCGTTACAGCTCAGCTTCCGGCCAATGGGTGATGGAGCTGGCTAACGGTCGAGGAAGCTCTCAGCCCATCCCAGGCAACTGGTCTTCGGGCTGGCAAGTCCAAGCCGGTGACTTTGATGCCAACGGCATGACCGACTTTTTCCTGATTAACAGCCTTGGCCAGTGGTTCAAAGTCGTAAACCGTGGAGGAGGGAACTTCTCCTACTTCAACTCTCAATGGTCCAGAGGCTGGAAGACATACATTGTCGACTTAGACGCTGATCGAAGATCAGACGTCTTCCTCTACAACCCCGCTTCGGGCCAATGGTTCATGTGCCTAACGGTAGGAGAAGGCGACTTCGCCTATGCTTCTGGATATTGGTCAGCCAATTGGAAAGTATATCCCGCTGATTTTGACGGCGACGGAAGAAAAGATTTCTTCCTATACGATCCTCTGGATGGTACCTGGTTCCAGGCTTTTACTACCGGCTTTGGAAGTTTCCGCTACGTGAACGGATACTTTCCGGTTCCGGTCCAAGTCTACCCGGCGGACATGAACAATGACGGCTATGCGGATTTGTTTGTGTATAACCCGCACAATGGCTACTTCTCCTACCAGTTCTACAGAGGCGAATATCCTTCGCATTCGATTACCGGCTATACATCTCCCGGCTGGCAAGTCCATATGGCGGATATGGATAACAGTAACACCCTCGATCTCTTCCTGTATGATTCGAAATATGGATCATGGGAGATCGTATATCTAACGCCCAACACCACTTTCTTTACAGAGAGAGGCAATTGGTCTCCCGGTTGGCAAATTCACATGGCCGACCTGAACTTTGATCTTTGGGGCGATGTCCTTCTGTACAGTCCTGACAGCGGGGCGTATTTCCAGGTGATCAACACCGGCTACGGCTCTTTTGCTTATTACCCTGGTAATTGGGGTCTAGGCTGGTCGATTCTTTCACGCAGATAACGCGGCCTTCATGGCCGCTTTCGTTTTCATCAGGGTCTAAAAAAAGACTAACCCGCTTATCGCGGGCTGATGGGGGAGCGGGTAAAGGCCATAACAGTCTCTTGGCTAGGAGGCGTATTCCTGATTCGGTTTGCCTCTCTTTTGATGGCGACTCTCTGGATTCCAGCTTGGAGCCGGTCAATGAGCTCTTGATATGTGCTTATGTGGCAAGGCTCGAGGTTATCGACTATGGAGCGTGCCAGGATCCGGATCTCTTTTACCCAGTCAGCCATTTCCGGAGTCATTTGATCAAGGCCTTCAAAATCATTTTCTCCATTGCCAATGTGGGACATGAGTATTTTGGTGCTGAATATATCCTACTAGATGCCCCCAGTCAGTCAATGAGTATATGAATTTAGTTCATTTGTTGATAAGTGTTAGGCCTGATTTGGGATATACTGAATATACAGATGAAGCAAAGGATTCTCATCATTGTTATCCTTCTGGCCGTTATCGCTATCGGCGTTTTTGCGTATTACCGTCACGGTTCTTCCGTTAAGGCCTATCAATTCACGGGCTCAGTCGAGAAAGTTGGGGGCAACACCATTGCCATGCATGGCAATTACAATATCCCCGAGAAACCTGAATTAAAGAATCAGACTAAAGCTTTTGACGCTAAAGTCAAAGTTAATGAAGATACTAAATTTGTCAGGATAACCATCCATCGGCCTAAGAATATGGCCGAGATGATAAAGGCGGGAAAATTTGTTGACCCCGAGAAACTGAAGCAAGAAGTGGGAGTCGGATCATTAGCTGACCTATCGAGCGGCCATGTCGAAGGAGCAACAGTCGAATCAGAATCTAATATATATTATAGGAGAACCTTTACTGCTCAATCCATCACCTACTATTATCCGGTAGAATATTAATACATATGGATATATCAAAAAAATTCCTTCTCGTTTTCCTGGTTGTCCTTCTGGCTGGGGTTATCTTTGGCTGGGGCTGGTATTCTAAAAACAGAGTCATTGCCAAAGAATTTATTGGCACCGTTAAAAGCGTCGAGGGCAACGCTATCGTTGTCGAAGGCGTATATTCAACTCCTGACCAGCCCGAATTGATGCAAGCGGACAAAAGAAAAACAATCCAGATTATGGCCGATGAGGAAACAAAATTAGTTAAAGAATCTCTTTACCTGCCAAGCGCTGAAGAACTAAAAGATACCGGCGGGAGATATGATCCGAGCAAACTAAAAAGAGAAGAGTCTGCCGGGTCCCTGGAAGATTTAAAAGCTGACTCTATTTCTATAAAAGCTAAATCGGATACGAATGTCTACGGATTAGAATTTTTCACAGCTTCGGAGATTAGGTACATAGAACCGGTATATCCTGACTAAAAACCAAGCAAAATATGTACAAACGGCCTGTGGATAGGCCGTTTGACTTTTTCATGTATTTTGTGGTATAATCGGGGTAGGTTCTTTCAAGGAGACAGCCATGAACAAGAAGCAGCTTGCGGTCAGAATGATCGTCTGGACGATCGCCGCTCTTCTCGTGAGCGGCTGCAGCAGCAGGAGATCCAACGGAGGTGGTGGGGGCACTGGCCCGACACCGATCCCAGACCAGTCGCAGTTCCCCTCACTTCCAGATCCCCAGCCCGCAAAGGACCCAGCGTCCGGTGGAGCGGTAAGCAAGATGCGTGCCGTTCTCATCAGCGTGATCCCGATGCGAGGCTCCAGTATTCGAATCCCGCAGCCCAACTGCATTGACTTCCAGTGCTTCCAGGCATCGTTGGAAATGCAGTGGGACGGCTACGAGGAGAATTGGAATATCAAAATGAGTTATCAGTTTTGGTGGTCACTCGATGGAGTGGCACCTCACGGTGGCTCATTGGGGTCAGGGAGCATGGAGCCAGGCGCTGGCCCACCTCGCATTCTTGGGCCAAGGATCATGAACGAGTTCGTCCCCAATTTTCTTCTCGTTAAGATGTGGCACGAGGCGAGTAGCGCCGACGGTGTGCCGTACGAGGAAGGTTGGGCTGCGTTTAAGCTAGGCTACAATCCAATGTAGCTGTCGCTCTGTTAGATGGGCGCCCCTCGGGGCGC
>DATDZX010000016.1:0-6340 GCA_036516715.1 Minisyncoccota bacterium
TAGATATCTATGGATCTCTAAAAGAGAGAGTGGGTACTCAAGGACGTCATAATATGCGAGAGTCGCTAAGATTGATTCCTTTAAAGGCATAGGGGTATGGTAATGAATAACCTTTGAGACAGCAAGATTTCAAAGTATGAAAAAGGCCTCGACTCTCGCCTACTAGCTTCCGTCGGCTCCCGCCGACCCGGCTGCTCTAACCCGCAGCCGTTTTCTTTTTGACCAATTACATGATAAAATCCATCGATTTTAAATGACATACATACAGCTCAGACAATACATTAAAAAGGCCCCTCTGAGTCCAGGGACATATGAATTCCTAGATAGAAGAGGTAAAGCCATATACATAGGCAAGGCGTCTTTGCTTCCCAGACGCTTAACTTCATATTTAAAGACTGAAGATTCAAGGATAAAGATAATGATTGGGGAAGCAGCCTCGATCAAGTTCTCGGCGACTGCTTCAGAAATAGAGGCCTTGATATTAGAATCTTTATCTATTAAAGATCAAAAACCTAAATACAATATTCTTTTAAGGGATGATAAGCAGTATTTCTATGTGGCCATTACTAAAGAGGAGTTTCCAAAGTTATTCCTAACCCACCAAACAAGCCATAAAGGGGTGAGAGAATATATTGGACCTTTCACCGATGGCCCGGCCCTAAAGACAACCCTCAAGTATCTGAGGAGGATATTCCCCTACTGCACTTGCACACAGAAGCATAATAACTTTTGTTTAAATTACCACATAGGGAAGTGCATCGGGTATTGTTGCTTAAAGAACCCTCCTGAAAAGGAATTCCATATCAACCTCTACCGAGAAAACATCCAAGCCATCACTGGCATTCTTAAAGGAAAGAAAAGGTCTTTGATTGATAGCCTGATGAAGGAAATGAGGGATCTGGCCAAGAATCATGAGCTTGAAAAGGCTATCGTGGCAAGGGACAAAGTCGAGAAACTCAAAAGAGTATTTGAAAATGCCAGCCTTCTGAAAACCTCTCCTATTCTGGCCCGAGTCTCTGAATCAGGCTTAAGTCTCACCCACCTCCTTAAGCTCGACCACCTTTTAGGAAGACTTGAGGGTTATGACATCTCGAATATCCAGGGCGGATACGCGGTCGGAGTAATGGTCGCCTTCTCTCATGGCAAGCCCAGGACTGATCATTATCGAAAGTTCAAAATCAAATTCAAATCTTCTAAGGGGGATACGGGCATGCTCGCTGAAATCCTAGAACGACGATTTAACCATCCAGAATGGGAGTTTCCCGATTTGATTGTAATCGATGGCGGAAAAGCCCAGAGAAATATTGCCCTGGAAATCATAAAGAATTTGGGCCTTAACATCCCCGTCGTTGCGCTAACCAAAGATGAGCGCCATACAGGGAAATATATTTTTGTTCAAGGACGCAAACTCGCTATCCCGCTCTCAAAACTTAAGGCATCGGACAGGAACCTTATTTTACACATCGACAGCGAGGCTCACCGCTTTGCGATCAGATACTACCGCCGACTCCATGGCCGGAATTTTCTCAATTGACTCAAAGAGAGTAGTGAGGTATAAGGGCAGTAGCTCGTTAAATTGACAATGACAAATTCGTATGAAAACACCCTTGTTTTGAGTGATCTTCTCGACGACTTGGTGACTTTTTCTTCCCAAGTAGATTTATGCGATGAATGTAGTGGGGACCGAGAGTTGCGGTTCATAGTCAACAGAGCAAAAGCTCTGCGACGAACTCAAATCGGCAGGCAAAGAGAAGAAATCAGGAGGAATTTACACCGTAGAGCCTCCTCGCTGTTGAAGTCGCTGAGGAGAATAGCAGCGAATCAAGATCCTGCTTCATCGCGAGTTCTTCCGATAGCCTCCCTGAAAAATGGCCCCCGGGCTGAAGATTTCTGGATCCAATATTCAAGAGTCACTCGTCGCCAGGAAGTAATATCTACGATTAGCAATAAGAAGGACGACGCTGGAGTTGTGCTCAATAACAGAATATTCCACGAATTTACCAACCGAGCCCTTATCGATTTCAGCGATCAGGCCATCTTATTCATCGAGCGTCATCGACTCCGCCCATCATAAAGGCCGATATTCATCGGCCTTATTACATCACATCCATAGCAGTCCGTTGAAATGTATTACAAGAAATGCTAGGCTTAATATCGCCTGAATATGACAGGGGGTATTATACGAATTATAGGCAATTCCTTAGCCCTTTATCTGGCTTCATTGATTGTCAGTGGGTTTATCATTCAAGGTGGCGCCAAGAACTATCTGATTGCTGGAGTCGCCTTAGGACTTCTGAATTTGATAGTCAAGCCGATCATTAAGGCTCTATCCATGCCTTTGGTGATCTTAACCTTGGGGCTATTCCTCTTAGTAATCAACGCTGTTATATTGTGGCTTGTTGATTACTTCCTCCCCTTCGTTATAATCCAGGATGTTTCTGCCCTCATATTTGCCACAATTGTCATTGCCATCGTAAATTTCTTTATCCACATATTTTCAAAAACACTATGAACGTATCCCAAATCCTATCCTATTCCCAAATCGGTTTAGCCCTGTTGTTAGTCCTTTCGATCTTGCTCCAGCAGAGAGGTTCCGGTTTGTCCGGCGCCCTAGGTGGCAGCACTCTTGAGTACAGCACCAAAAGAGGGGCTGAGAAAGTAATCTTCTACCTGACTATTGTCTTCGCTATTCTTTTCATCGCCGTTTCCATCGCCCGCGTTATCATTGCTTAAAACATAATGTTCAAGGATCCAAATCAAATCGAGGACTTCTTTGGCCTTTCCCAGAATGGCAAGCAACCTCTTAAAGATTCTGTTAAGAAAAATGGTCTAGCCACTAAGATCAGGCTCTTGCCTAAGATTCTTTCTAAGAAGGAGAGGTATTTGATATTAGCCTTTACCCTTATTATCCTCGGCTCAATCATCGCCCTGCCTTTCACCATCTATTATCATTACACGACGGTCGCCCCAGACTATGGCGGCCGTCTGACAGAAGGCATTGTTGGCGAACCTCATTCAATTAACCCCCTTCTTTCCCAAATTAATGACGCCGACCGGGATCTGGTCAGCCTCATTTACTCAGGCCTTTTACAATACAATCCGGAGGGGAAACTGGTGCCTGATTTGGCCAAGTCATATGATATCTCCAGTGATGGCTTAACGTATACCTTCTCCTTGAATGAGAATGCCAAATGGCATGATCTAAAACCAATTACGGCTGATGATGTCGTCTTCACTATCCGCACTGCCCAGAACCCAGACTATGGCAGCCTTCAAAGAATTAATTGGCAGGGAGTGGATGTGGAAAAGGTTAATGATCATACAGTTTCCTTTAAACTGAAAAACAAGTATGCCCAGTTTTTAAATAATCTAACGTTGGGCATATTGCCTCAGCATATCTGGGAGCAGGTCAAGCCGATCAACTTCTCGCTGTCTGAGTATAACGTCAAGCCGATCGGCTCGGGGCCGTATATGTTCAGAAAATACAAGAAGGATGCTCTGGGCAGGATCAGATCGTATGAACTGGCCTCTTTCAAAGAATTCTACAATTCCCGGCCTTACATAAATGAAATTGAAATAAAATTTTACGATTCAGAGGATGAAATGATTTCAGAGTATAACCATAACGCCATTCAGGGCATGGCCTATGTCTCGCCTCGGAATCTAACCAAGGTCAAATTCAAGCAAAGGCTGAATATCCATGAAATGAAGCTACCTAGATATTTCGGGGTATTCTTTAATGACAATCAGAATAAGTTATTGGCGGATAAGAATATACGGTTGGCCATGAACTATGCCACCAATAAAGAAGAACTGGTGAGCAAGATCTTAAACGGCAAAGGGAGTGAAGTATACTCCCCCCTCATTGAAGGCGTTCTTGATATTCCAAGAGACGTTAAGAAATACAGTTTCAACTTAGACCAAGCCAAGACAATCTTAACCAATTCTGGCTGGGGCAATCCGGATGAGAAGGGTATCCTTTCAAAAGGCAACCAGAAATTAGCCATCAAAGTCACGACCTCTACTTGGCCTGAATTGACTGAAGTGGCCCACCTGATCAAAGAACAATGGGCTAAGGCTGGCATTGATATAACCGTGGAATCTTTGCCCACCTCTCAGCTCCAAGCATCAATCAAAGAAAGATCCTACCAGGCTCTATTATTCGGTGAGATACTGAATATAGATCCTGACCCGTTCAGCCTCTGGCACTCCTCTCAGAAGAAAGATCCGGGCCTGAATCTTTCGATCTACGAAAACAAGACTGCCGACAAGCTCCTCGAAGAAGCCAGACAAACAATCAATCCTTTGGAGAGGATTAAGAAATATGATGATTTCCAAAAGATAGCGATAGAAGACGCTCCGGCGGTATTTCTTTACACCCCCGTGTATTTGTACGCTCAATCAAGAGATGTAAATAACTTTAAGAATACAATTATCTCAATGCCTTCAGACAGATTCTCAGACGTAGAGCATTGGTATATTGAAACCGAACGGGTATTTGACTAGATTTGCCAGGCATGATACAATGGTGCCATTACGTTAGCGAATCTCTTTTCTTTACTAACTTCCTCAAGGGCGAGTGGTGAAATTGGCTAGACACGCGGCGTTCAGGTCGCCGTGATCGCAAGATCATGGAGGTTCGAATCCTCTCTCGCCCACAGAGATTTTCTCTCTAACTAAGTAATCGGAATCAAGAATACGGAATGAAGATTCTTAAAACTTCATTCATATCTCTTTATTCTCCCTTTTAGAAGATGTCAGAACAAGTAAGTAATACCCCTTCAATTAAGAGGGGGAAACCGCAACGCCGCTGGATGAAGCCGGTAGTACGCCGGGTTAAGGTCCTCAAGAATGAGACAAAAGACAACGATCCGACAACCCATAACAAAGTGGGTGGTCTTCGGATTATCCATTTCGGCGGCTTAGGCGAAGTTGGCCGAAATATGTCGGCTGTCCAATATGATGATGAAATAGTATTGATTGATGCCGGCGTCCGGTTCCCTGAATCAAATGAAATGCCAGGTATTGATTTCATTATCCCAAATGTCGACTATTTAGCCGATAAAAAACAGATGGTCAAAGCTATGTTCATTACCCATGGCCACTTAGACCACATCGGGGCGCTTCCTTTTGTCAGGGATAAGATCGGGGACCCTGATGTCTATGCTGCCCCCCTGACCCGAGCCATGGTCCTTAAAAGGATGGAAGAATTCAAACATATCAAGCCTCTGGATATCTATGAGATTAAGCCGGGAGATGAGATAAAGATCAGCGAGAAGTTAAGTGTTAAAGTCCTAAGGATCAACCACAGCATCCCGGATGATCTTGAAATCATAGTCAAAACTCCGGTTGGATCTATTGTCCATACCTCTGACTTTAAATTCGATGAGACTCCTGTCAACGACTTACCAGCGGATATTGAAGAAATGAAAAAGATGGGCGATGAAGGCGTTCTCCTTCTAATGTCCGACTCGACTGGGGCTGAAAAAGAAGGCCATTCCCTCTCCGAGCAGGATATTACCCAAAATCTAGAACACCTCTTCCAAGAAGCAACCGGCATGATCATCTTAGGAACCTTTGCTTCTCTAATAAACAGAATCCAGCAGATTATAACTATTTCCGAGAAATTCGGACGGAAAGTCGTCTTTGACGGCTATTCTATGAAGACTAACGTCGAGATCTGTAAAAAATTAGGCTACCTCAAAATGAGACAGGGTACCCAGATTAGCCCGGACGAAGTCGGGAATTATCCTAGAGAAAAAGTAGCCTGCGTCGTCACTGGCGCTCAGGGCGAAGAGAACGCCGTTTTAATGCGAATCGCCAATGGCGAGCATCGCCATTTGCAAATCCATAAGAACGATACGATTGTCTTTTCTTCTTCCGTCATTCCAGGCAACGAAAGAGACGTCCAGTTCTTGAAAGACCAGCTGTACCGGAACGGAGCCAAAGTCTTCAACTATGCCATGATGGATATTCATGCCGGCGGCCACGGCAACCGGGAAGACCTAAGAACCATGCTTAAACTCATCAAACCAAAATTCTTCATGCCTATCCACGGCCAATATTCGATGATGGTCAATCATGGCCTTCTGGCTCAAGAAGAAGGGATCCAAGAGAAAGACATAATCATTACTGATAACGGATCGATTCTCCATGTAGAAAATGATCGTTGGTGGATTGATCGGACCAAAGCTCCTTCTGACTATGTCTTCGTGGATGGTCTTGGTGTTGGAGATATCGGGAATGTTGTTTTGAGAGATAGGCAGATTCTGGCTCAGGATGGATTCATTAACGTCGTTATCATTCTTGATTCAGTTACCGGAAAAGTAAAATTAAGCCC
>DATDZX010000017.1:0-15500 GCA_036516715.1 Minisyncoccota bacterium
ATAATGCGGTGTTGCCGATTGGTTCCCGGCATATCACCAACGATGTGGCGGTGGCCCTTCGTACTTCCATGGATGTGGCTGAAAGGGTCAAGCTGGAGCACGCTTCTACTTCAGAAGTGGAGGACCTAAGAAGGAAAGAAAATATAGACCTCTCTAGATTAATGGGCGAGGAAAACTTTATTTTGCCTAAAAAGCAGCTAGTAAGAGTAGTGGAAGCAAGGACTCAAGAATTACTAGACATGGTCAGCCAGGAACTTAAAAAAGTATCTCGTAACGGCATGCTTCCGGCGGGGGTGGTCTTAAGCGGCGGCGGCGCGAATCTACCCGGTCTCGTTCTTTTGGTAAAAAATACCTTGCGTCTACCAGTCCGCATTGCTCAGCCTCTCAATGTCGGTGGAGCAGTTGACGCAGTTTCGGATCCGTCTTTTTCAGTTTCTGTCGGCTTAGTAATTTGGGGAGCCGAACAGGCAGAAGGACCCAAGACGAAAGGGACCAATCTTCGTTCTGGTGATGGGGCAATGGGAAAATTAGCGGATTGGTTAAAAAATTTCCTACCTTAGGCCTAGTTATCCACAGGTTTGGATAACTTTGTTTGCACTTCCAAAGGAGGTGTGATAAGACTAGGTATCTTATTCTATCGCCATGGCTCAAATTAAACCTCCATTTGAAACATTTGCCCGAATAAAAGTTGTCGGTATTGGCGGCGCTGGCGGCAACGCTTTGGCTCGGATGATCGAGTCGAGAATTCACGGTGTGGAGTTTATCGCGGTCAATACCGATGCTCAAGCACTCCATAATACGAACGCCCCAACCAAGATCCATATTGGCAAGAGTTTGACTCGAGGTTTGGGCGCGGGCATGAATCCTGAGATTGCCCGTCAGGCGGCTATCGATACCAAGGAAGAAATCGCCGCCGCCCTAAAAGGAGCAGATATGGTTTTTCTCACCGCCGGCTTAGGCGGAGGCACTGGTAGTGGTGCTACCGAGATTATAGCTGAATTGGCTCGCGACATGGGGGCGCTGACTTTGGCCGTCGTGACCAAGCCTTTCAGCTTTGAAGGTGCCCAGCGATCCCGAATATCTGAAGAATCATGGAAGAGGCTTCAAGAAAAGGTGGATTCTTTAATAACAATTCCTAATGATCGTCTTTTGTCTGTTATTGACCGGAAGACCCCACTCTTGGAATCGTTCGCTATCGTGGACGATGTCCTTCGTCAGGGTGTTCAAGGTATTTCTGATCTGATTACTATCCCTGGCATTATTAATCTTGATTTTGCAGATGTAAAAGCTGTCATGGCTAATTCCGGCTCAGCCTTAATGGGTATTGGCAAAGCCAGCGGAGAAGAAAGAGCCGCCGAGGCGGCCAAGATGGCTATTAACTCTCCTTTGCTTGAAGTATCAATTGATGGCGCTAAAGGAGTTCTCTTCAATGTTTCCGGCGGGCCAGATATGGCCATGGCTGAAATAAATGAGGCCGCTCGAGTTATCACGGAGCACATTGATCCTGATGCCAAAGTCATTTTCGGCGCGGTCTTGGATGACAAAATTAAGAAAGGGGAAATAAAGGTTACAGTAGTGGCCACGGGTTTTAATGCTTTTCCAGGAGCGCCTATCCGGCCGACTTCGGCTTCTTTTCATGATATGCCTAACTATTTCGGGTCCCAGTCCAAGCCCTCGAATGCCAATGGAACACCAAGCTCATCAATGAAGGAGATCGTTGATCCCTCAGCAGATGAGGACATAGAAAATATTCCCGCCTTCATCCGAAGAAAAATGAAATCATAGTTTAGGAGAAAAGACCCGCAAGAGCGGGTCTTTTCAGTTTCTTTTTTATATATTCTTTTGCATAATATATATTATGGATAAGAAAACCATTTTTATCGCCCATCCGCTTAGCGGCGATGTCTTAGGCAACGCCAAGAAAGTTTTAGATATCTGCAAAAGCATCCATAGCAAGGACATTATTCCCGTTGCTCCATATTTGGTATCTATCCAATACCTTAATGACGAGGTGATTGAGGATAGAGTATTAGGGATAGAAGCTAATCTTGAGGCATTACAGCGCGGATATATTGACGAGGTTTGGCTTTTCGGCGACCGGATCTCTAAAGGCATGGAACAAGAAATTCGATGTGCTCTAAATTTAGATATTCCCGTTATCCCTCAGACGGAGGGAACTAAAAGTGATTTCATAAGATTTAACCAGAATAGATAAAAGACTAAATCATCATGATTTAGTCTTTTAGCCCCAAACTTAGGGGCGCTTTACACAAGATGAAAACGTTGTTTACTTGTCCACAATTGCGTCTCTCATTCATTCCATTACAATGAAGGCGTTAGTCCCTTGTTTCTATCCTTTATCTTGAACGACACTTTGTGCCGTTGACTCTTATTCTCCAAATCTAATTTATTCGAAACAATGCAAAGTACTCAAACCCACCAAACGAGCCTTGTTGATCCAGTGCCATTGTCCCAGCGGAAGGGATTGCATTGGAAAAGAATTTTCGGAGAGATCCATCCCTATGAGAGCATCACTTGGGAAAGAAGAACGGCGAAGATAACAAAAGGGGATGGAAAAGTTGTCTTTGAGCAGCACAATATTGAGGTGCCTAATTTCTGGAGCCAGACAGCGACGGACATAGTGGCATCTAAATATTTTAGGGGCAAACTCAATAGCCCGGAAAGAGAGACGAGTGTTAAACAGATGATCGACCGGGTGGCGATGACTATAGGTAAGTGGGGCTTGAAGGACGGATATTTTGCTTCTGAACATGATGCCGGAAACTTTATCTTAGATCTCACGTGGCTTCTAGTTAATCAGTACGCGTCATTTAATAGCCCAGTTTGGTTTAATGTTGGTATCCACGAGCGACCCCAGTGCTCAGCCTGTTTTATTCTTTCAGTTGAAGACCATATGGATTCAATATTGCAGTGGTATAGAGATGAAGGCAAAATATTTCAAAGAGGTTCCGGCGCAGGCATTAATCTTTCAAAACTTCGAGGGTCGATGGAGCCGTTATCCCGAGGGGGATTTTCTTCCGGCCCGGTTTCGTTCATGAAAGGAGCCGATGGTGTGGCTAATTCTATTCGTTCGGGAGGGGAAACTCGTCGAGCAGCAAAGATGGTAGTCCTTGATGTTGACCATCCCGACATTAAAGATTTTATTTACTGCAAGAAGATGATCGAAGACATGACTAAGGCTTTGGCTCAGTCGGGAATTAAAGATTCTATCGCTGCTGAGATATTCGATCCGTACACTCTTTTGCCTTACCAGAATGCGAATAACTCAGTCAGGGTGACCGATGAATTTATGAGGGCGGTAGAAGAAAATAGGGATTGGCACCTTACAGCTAGGGTTACAGGGAAAGCCATTGAGACAGTTAAAGCAAAAGAGATTATGGACTGGATTTGCGATGCTGCTTGGTATTCAGCCGACCCGGGAATGCAGTATGACACTACAATTAATGAATGGCATACGTGTTCTAATACAGGGAGAATTAATGCTTCTAATCCATGCAGTGAATATATGCATCTAGATAATAGCGCCTGTAATCTGGCCTCTCTTAATCTAATTAAGTTCTTAAAGGAGGGAGCGAAGTTTGATGTCGAGCTTTTCCGTCAGGCGGTAGATGCAATCATCCTGGCTCAAGAAATTGTTGTCGATAACTCTTCATATCCAACAGAAAAAATTACGGAAAACGCTAAAGCTTATCGGGAATTGGGTCTTGGCTACGCAAATCTAGGCGCCCTTTTAATGATCCTCGGCTATCCATATGATTCTGAGATGGGCCGATTCTATGGCGGCCATATCACCTCCCTTATGTGTGGTGAAGCTTATCGAATGTCTGCTCTCGTGGCCGATATGAAAGGTCCTTTCAGTGGCTATTTCAAGAACCAGGACCCAATGCTTAAAATTATTTCTAAGCATCTTGAAGCGGGCCAAGATCTTTTTAATATATCTCAATCTTATGGAATGGGGGACCATGACCTCCAAGAGGCTTCGCGGCAAGTTTGGCATGAGGCCTTGGAGCTGGGTCGGCGCTATGGGGTTCGCAATTCCCAAGTTACAGTTATCGCTCCAACCGGCACGATTTCTTTTATGATGGATTGTGCTACTACAGGAATCGAACCCGAATTAGCCTTAGTTAAATACAAAAAATTAGTTGGCGGGGGAATATTGAAGCTGGTCAATAATCAAGTTCCTCTGGCCTTAAGGCGTCTAGGCTACGCCAATGAACAGACAGAAGACATCTCTAACTACATCCTTGAGAAAGAAACTATAGAAGGCGCGCCTCACTTAAGAGAAGAAGATCTGGCCGTATTCGATTGTTCATTTAAGGCAGCCAATGGCCAAAGAAGTATCCATCACATGGGCCATGTCAAAATGATGGCGGCTGTTCAGCCATTTGTTAGTGGAGCAATAAGTAAAACAATAAATCTTCCGAGCAATGCGACCATTGATGATGTCAGAGAAGTATATATGCAGGGTTGGAAGCTTGGTCTTAAAGCCGTGGCTTTGTATCGGGATGGTTGCAAATCAATCCAACCTCTCAATACCAAAAAAGAAGAAGAGAAAGAAATCGTTGACCCGCTTTTGGAAAGACACGATGGCTATGCTCGAAGAAAATTACCTGACGAAAGACCAGCCCTGACCCATAAGTTTGATATTGGCGGTCATCGAGGCTATTTAACTGTCGGTCTCTATCCTGACAATCATCGCCCTGGTGAATTATTTGTCACTATCGCCAAAGAAGGTAGCACTGTCTCGGGCTTGTTTGACGCCATTGCTCGGTTAACATCAATCTGTCTTCAATCAGGGGTACCTTTAAAGACTTTAGTTAAATGGTTTAAAGATACACGGTTTGAGCCCTCAGGTTTTACTAATAACCCCGATATTCCAACAGCTAAATCGATTGTCGACTATCTCTTCAGCTATCTAGGGATGAAGTATCTATCTGATGAGGACAAGATTGAATTGTTTGGTCCTGATTCAGTCAAGAATGACAGCCAAACTTCTTTGCCTCTAGAAAAAGTTACCCCTCAATATTCAAACGATTCTTTGTTATCGGGCCTGGTTGGTAACGGCAAGGACCATGCGGCGGTACCCAAAATAATTGTCACCTCAAATGTTGATGCGCCGGTCTGCAAATGCGGGACATTAATGGTTCGGGCCGGGGCCTGCTACAGCTGTCCCAATTGCTTTGCTACTACCGGAGTTTGCAACTGATATATAGCGCTTCTCTTTTTCACTTGATACATTGTACCCATGGCTAAGCTTTTCTCAGCAATTCTTTTTGGGTTTATTATTGGAATTCTCTTGGCTTCATTTATTAATTTTTCCGATTCCTTTCCTCTATACTTAATCCTCATCTCAATCTCTCTCTTAGCTGTTGTTGGGTATCGCGGTTTTTTAAGCCAAAATCAGACAACGAGAAGCATGCGGGGACACCTTCTCGTTTTAATTTTCGTCTTAATCGTGATGGCTTTTGGAATTATACGCTATCAAGCATTTGATAAAGAGCATGGCGTTTTAACCTCTTTCCGTGACATTAAAGTCGGGGGCAAGGGACTGGAGATAACAATGAGGGGATACGTCGTTGGCGAAGGTTCTGCTTCAGAAAAGGCGGCCCGGGTACCAGTATTAGTAAAAGAAATTGCTGTCTCAGGCAGAAGCATTTTTCTTGATGAAAATCTCTTGGTGATTACTGGAAATTATCCTCGATATCAGTACGGATCTTTTGTCGAGATCACAGGGCACGTAGAATCTCCTAAGAACTTTGACACCTTCGACTACATATCATATTTGAAAAAAGATGGGATTAGGACAATCGCCCCATTTCCTGAAATAAGAGAAATTGATTCTCTTAGGCTTGGTTATTTTGAAAAAACAAAGATTGGAATCTTTAGAGGTATTTTTAGGATAAAAAATACTTTTTCTCGAGCAATCCAGCACTCGGTCCCTGAGCCGAATGCCTCCTATTTAAATGGTATTCTCTTGGGGGTAAGGCAGGATATACCCCCATCTTTAAAAGAGGCCTTTAGTCGGACAAGTACCTCACATATTTTAGCAATTTCAGGGTATAACATTACGATTCTTTTTGAGTTAGTAACTGCTTTTCTTGTCTTTTTCATGATCCGCCGGAAAGCATTTTGGGCATCGGTCATTCTCTTGGTTATCTTTACCATTTTAACCGGCGCCTCGGCTTCAGTGGTCCGAGCGGCGATTATGGGCTTCCTGGGGTATTTTGCTCGGAGTTATGGTCGGGTCTATGATCCCAAGAATTCTTTGCTTTTGGCCGCAGCCATAATGGCCGCTTTCAACCCCATGGTTTTAGTTAACGATATTGGTTTTCAGTTGTCTTTTTTAGCTGTTATTGGATTAATATACCTTTATCCTTGGCTTGAAGATAAATTTGCCAGACTTCCTAAAGGAGGCCAAACAAAAGAAATATTATTAATCAGCCTTTCGGCTCAGATAATGGTCGCGCCTCTTATCCTTTACTATTTCCAGACCTTCTCCCTTGTTTCTTTGCTGGCTAATATATTGGTCTTGCCCTTTGTTCCCCTAGTTATGGCTTTAGGGTTTATTACTGGGATTCTTGGGATGATTTGGCTGCCTTTGGGAATACTAATTGGGTATTTTGCCTGGGCTCTTTCTTGGTATCAGATTTCTGTGATAAAAATCTTAAGTGCCTTGCCTTTTGCTTCAATATCTTTCTCTATCCATTGGCTGATCCTGGTGGTTGTGTATACTCTACTTATATACTTTCTGGTGTGCATTGACTCAGAGTCTAAGAAGGAATATATTTCATGAGTTCTTTGACGACATGGGCACCAATACTCTCGACCTGAATCCACGGGCTTCACTGACACTCGAAGACGTACAGCAACTCCAGTCCCGCCGAGTCAGAAAAACTATCGTTCATGTTCTCGCAACTTCTGCCCGCGGGAGCGGTGGTTTTATTCAAGGGAAGCTTGTTTGTGATTGTTACTGTGATCGATTCCTCTACATTCCAGCCCGTCTTTCAGAGTTCATGCACTTTCAATGTTCAAACTGTAAAATCGTCTATTTGTTAGAGTACGAGTATTGGCGGCCGTTTACCATAGTTGAGTAGTGCCGCTTCGGCGGCCTTTTTGATACAATATTTCTGTGCCAAAGAGGAACCTTTCTCCTATTCATATCTCAATATTAGCTTGTCTTTTTGTTCTAGCTTTTTCAACTTATTCCGCCGCTTCCCAGAAAGATGGCCTTCTAAAGATATATTTCTTGAATGTCGGACAAGGGGATTCAATGCTTATCGAGGGGCCTAATGGCAACCAGGTTTTAATAGACGGTGGGCCAGGAAATTCCGTCTTAAGTGAATTGGCCGAAGTTATTCCTTTCTACGATAAAGAGATTGATG
Source organism: Minisyncoccota bacterium (assembly GCA_036516715.1). Lineage (GTDB taxonomy): Bacteria > Patescibacteriota > Minisyncoccia > 2-02-FULL-40-12 > GWA2-44-9 > DATDZX01. The sequence goes on from DATDZX010000017.1 coordinate 7,404, forward strand.
CAGTCATAGTCAGCCACTATCATGCCGATCATATTACCGGACTTATTGAAGTATTGGATCGATACAATGTCCACACTGTTATTGAGTCTGATGGCGTATACGATTCGCCAGTATTCCAATCATGGAGAAAAAGGGTTGAAGAGGAAGAAGCTAAGCGCGTTGATGCGCTGAAAGGAGTCCAGATAGATTTAGGAAACGGGGCCTTGCTCCAGATCTTAGCCCCGATTGAGCCTTGGGAAGGACGGGAGATAAAAGATGCTCATGAGGCCTCGGTCGTGGCTAGGCTGGTTTATAAAGATTTTGAGGTTATGTTTCCTGGGGACACTGAAGAACGTCTAGAAAAAAAGCTCATCGATCAAGGCATCAATCTTGAGAGTGATGTCTTAAAAGTTGGCCATCAAGGATCCAATACTTCTTCTAGTCCTGAGTTCCTTTCAACGGTCCGGCCCAAAATAGGAGTCATTGAGGTGGGGAAGGATAACAAATACAATCATCCCTCAGAGAAGATTCTTTCAAGGCTTGAACAATTTGGAATAAAATATTATCGTACCGATATTGATGGTCGGATAGCGGTTATAAGCGATGGCCATTCTTTTTTTGTTAACCATTAACTATGCATTTCAATTTTCCAGTATTCAAAACTAAAATGGGCTCCAATCGTAAGTTTAGATTGGAAGACCCGGCTGATCGGGTCAAGTATTTTAACTACAAGGCCGGGTTGGAGATAAAGAAGATTAAGAAGTATTTAGATAAGAATACATTTGTCGCTTTCCTGTTGGGCAAAAAAAATTCCGGCAAAGGCACCTATTCCAAGCTTTTTATGGAAGCAGTCGGCAAAGACAAGGTCGCCCATATTTCCGTAGGCGATATTGTTCGAAGCGTCCATGCTGATCTCAAAGATTCTAAAAAGAAAAAATCTTTGATTGATTTTTTAAAACATCGCTATCGAGGCTTTATCTCCATTGAGAAAGCCATCGATGTTATTTTAGGCCGGGATACGGTCACTCTCCTACCCACTGAAATTATCCTTGCTTTAGTCGAGAGGGAAATAGATCGTTTGGGTCGGAAGGCTATCTTCATTGATGGCTTTCCAAGGAATCTCGATCAGGTCTCATATTCGTTGTATTTCAGGGCCCTCATGGGCTATCGAGACGATCCTGATTTTATGGTTTTCATTAGCGTGCCCGATTCAGTGATTGATGAACGAATAAAAAATCGGGTCATCTGCCCGATCTGTAAGACACCCCGGAGTCTCAAACTCTTGCGGACCAAAGAGATAGGGTATGATGAAAAGACGAAGCAATTCTTTTTGAAATGCGACAATCCTGAATGTAAAGAGGTCAGGATGGTCCCTAAAGAAGGGGATGAATTAGGCATCGAGCCGATTAGGGAAAGAATCGAAATTGATGATAAAATTGGCTTAAAACTTCTTGATCTCCAAGGTATACCCAAGGTATATTTAAGGAATTCAATCCCAGTCTCTGTGGCCAAGAAAAGCGTGGACGACTATGAGCTTACCCCCGCCTATCGTTATGAGAAAAAAGGGAAAGATATCAGGGTCGTCGAAGAACCCTGGGTCATTAAAGACGATGAAGGCAAACCGGCTCACAGCCTTTTGCCAGCAGCGGTAACCGTTTCCCTCATTAAGCAAATAGCGAAGGTGTTAAGTTTATGAAAAAAGCCTTACCCGAAAAGAAACTTTTTAAAGTAGTTATCACCGCCATCGTAGTTAAAGACGGGCAGTATTTAGTCTTACAGAGAGCTGGGTGGGAAAAGAAATTTCCTTTGCGCTGGACAGTTCCTGGCGGGAAACTTTCAACTGAAGACTATATCCACGAATCCAAAGATACTCCCCATTACTGGTACAATGTTTTAGAAAAGACATTGAGGAGAGAGGTTCTGCAGGAAGCGGGGGTTAAGATTAAGAATATACGCTATGTCACTTCTTTGGCTGATGCTCGACCTGACATGGACCCATCTTTAGTTATTTCCTGCCTAGCCGACTATGCTGGTGGTAAGGTTCAAATCGATGACAGCATGGTCGATCATGCCTGGGTCTCTATTAAAGAGGCTAAAAAGATTGACTTGATTGAAGGCATCTATGATGAGCTGGTGATGGCGGAAAAAGTCAGGAAAGGAGGCAAAATCGGGGAGTGGAAAAAACATTAGTATTTGGTATACTCAGAGTAGCCCGCTGGATGTTCGGAAAACTTTAGACAAAATATTCTTCAGGGGACTCTCAATGACGGTGGTTTTGATGAGGCCTTTTCTTAGAAATGGGAAGAGATTTCTGATGAGCCACCCTGCGGAGACCCACCTTTCAAAAGGGCTGAAGATTTTCTCGAATATTTGGCTGGGCTATCATAAAACCGCTGGAAAGCGGTTTTATGATATTATTTGTAAGATGATAAAAACTAAACTACAATCAAGAAAATCCAAGAAGTATTTTGATCCGTTTTTGGGATCTGTCGGCGAAGTCAATGAAAAGAAAGATGGAAGAGGATGGAGAACAATAGTCGACTTCACTAAGATAAGAAAAAACGGCGTTCCTATAGATAAGGCAATCTCTGCGCTAGAAGAATTATCTAAGAAGAAAACTTAAAACCTCATCTAGTCTGTTTCGAGGGAAAATATGATCAGGTTTCAGCTCTATTAATTGCATCTTATATTTTCTTGAAAGTATTCTTTTTTTTGCCACCAACTTATCATATCTTTTTACTTCATTTTCGAGTCCAAAAAATTCTATAAAATAACCACCTATCACAAAGTCGCAAGTCATCCTATTTTTGCCGAATTCTGGGTAAGGGACCGTCCTTTCATGAGTAATATTCTTTGAGCAAAGCCATTCGTCAATAATCTTCTCAGCTAATGAATCACATCGATGACCATCACTCGCTATATGGTGCCTCGCGAACATTACAGGATTTGGTTTATATCCTGCAGCGCTGATTGCATTGTTCCAAGTCCCAAATACGTACCGGGCCTTACCATACACTACATACATTTCTTTTTTAACCGGGATTCTATTGTGCAATTTATAGAACGATCTTATTACTGACAGCACTTCTCTTTTGAGACTAAGCACAGTTCGTTTTCTTGAGAAGGAACCACAACTTCGAGAACAATATGATTGCCAGCTTGGAATTTCTCTTTTACAGCTTGGATTTTTGCAAAAGTTTTTTGGGACGGCAAGACTTCTGAGATGGTTATTATAAATAGCACTACAAGACCTACTACAGAAAAATGTTTGGGTTTTACTTTTCTTTAGCTCTTTTCGCATTCGCCATACTTTTTTCCCGCATTTTCCGCAGGGCTTATATTCGCCAGTTCTTTGAGATGTAAATTGGCACCTTGAAGTACAGTATTGTTTAGCTCCTAATCTGATCGCTTCATTGTATTGACCCTTGTTTCTGCTGAAGATTTTGCTACAAAAGTAGCACTTGATTTTCATCATCGCCGTACCCCCATTCTAGCATAAGTGGCCCTTAATTATTAGCTCATTTTGTTGATATTTCTAGTCGGGCTGCGGGGAGTCGGACCCCGTAATCTCATCCACCCCAAGGATGCGTGTTGCCGGTACACTACAGCCCGTGATAAAAACAGACCTATCCATTGTATAAGTCCGTTTCTAAGAAGTAAATATTTTAGGCTGATACCCTATTCCGTATTTTAGATAGAGTCTTAATACAATCAGTACAGATCTTGATTCTTTTGCCTTCTACTTTGGCCCACTGAAGATTCGGATATCTTCTCGATCTAGAAGTCGGATTATAATGGCCTCGCATTAGTTTGCGAGTGGTGACCATGATTGGTTTTTTGCCGCATTGGGGGCATCTAGTAGCCATATGAGTAAATGATATTGTGATTTGCATTCTACCCCATCCTTGGTAGAATTTCAAGGTGGATACGTCTTTGCTCGTCATTTTCCAGGTTATTGTTCTCATATATTCCGTCGTAATTCATGAGGTCAGCCACGGCTTGGCCGCTTATGCCATGGGCGATGATACGGCCAAGAATATGGGCCGGCTGACTTTGAATCCAATCCGACATCTAGACATGTTCGGGTCAGTTCTGCTTCCTTTTTTTCTTTTTGTCATCCGTTCTCCTTTTATTGTGGGCTATGCTAAGCCGGTACCGTATAACCCGTATAATCTTTCGGATCAAAGGTGGGGGCCAGCGAAGGTGGCTTTAGCTGGGCCGGCTTCGAATATTGCCCTGGCAGTTTTATTTGGTTTGGTTCTTAGATTTATGCCGGATGTATTCTCTTCCGCCTTTGTACCTGAGCTTTTCTCAGTAATCGTAGTTTTTAACTTAGTCTTAGCCATCTTTAATCTTTTTCCTGTTCCGCCCCTAGATGGTCATTGGCTTTTGATGTCGGTTTTGCCGGAGAGCCTTAATTGGCTAAAGGTGATGATATATAGGTCAAGCATTTTCCTTTTCATCATCTTCCTTATTTTCATCTTTCCCTTTGTTCTTAAAATCATCCCTTTCTTCTTTGAGCTGATTACGGGGATAAGGTATTAGGCCTTGCATCACTGCCTTGTTCTTGATATGCTATCTCCTGCGTGCTTACAATTAGTGAGCCTTTAAGAAGTCTTTTTTATTTATGCCGACATTCCGTCAGCTTTTAAAAAATCCAAGGAAAGTAACCAGGGCGAAGACCAAGTCGCCAGCTTTGATTTACGGCATGAATAACAAAAAGAACCGCCCCGTCTTCTATCCTTCTCCCTTTAAGAGAGGGGTATGTCTTCAGGTCAGAACAATGACCCCGAAAAAGCCTAACTCAGCTCTTAGAAAGATTGCCCGGGTCAGATTAACCAACGGCATGGAAGTAACAGCATACATCCCTGGCATTGGCCATAACTTACAGGAGCACGCGGTGGTGATGCTTCGAGGCGGAAGAGTAAAGGATCTTCCTGGAATCCGTTACCATATTGTCCGCGGCGTTCTTGATGCCGGCGGAGTGGAAGGCAGGAAACAGCAAAGATCTAAATACGGAGCTAAAAAGCCAAAAGCATAAAATGCGAAGACCTATAAAAAAAGAGCATATCCTGGAACCGGATTTAAAGCATTCGAGCCTTTTGGTTGCTCAGATTATTAATAACGTAATGCAGGATGGCAAGAAGGCTGTTGCTACACGGATTGTATACAACGCCTTGGATTTAATTGAAGAAAAAACAAAAAAGCCTTCTTTAGAGGTATTGCAGTCGGCAATTGATAATGCGGGACCAAGCATGGCTTTGAAATCAAGAAGGATCGGCGGAGCCAACTATCAGGTTCCGGTTGAAGTGAAGCCAGAAAGAAAAATAACCTTGGCTATCCGCTGGATCATTGAGGCGGCTCGCGCTGGCAAAGGTAAAGCCATGGAAGAAAAGCTGGCGGAAGAAATAATGAATGCTCTCAATAACACTGGCGGAGCTGTTAAAAAGCGAAATGATACTCATCGAATGGCTGAAGCCAACAAGGCTTTTGCCCATTTTGCTTGGTAGGAATTTAAAAGAATGCGCGATTATCCACTCGAGAAAACGAGGAATATAGGGGTCATTGCCCACATTGATGCGGGCAAGACGACTGTTTCTGAACGTATCTTATTCTACACCGGCATTTCTCATAAAATCGGAGAAGTCCATGAAGGGGAAGCGGTCATGGATTGGATGGAACAAGAAAGAGAAAGGGGGATTACTATTACGGCGGCGGCTACGACCGCTTTTTGGGTGCCCACCGAATCGGAAAACAAACCAGAGGACAAGATCAAGATAAACTTAATTGATACCCCTGGTCACATAGATTTTACCATTGAGGTTAAACGATCTCTAAGAGTTTTGGATGGAGCAGTAGTAGTCTTTGACGGCGTGGCCGGGGTTGAGCCTCAGTCAGAGACCAACTGGCGCTATGCCGATGACTATAAAGTCCCGCGCATCTGCTTTATCAACAAACTCGACCGCTTGGGTGCTTCTTTTGAGCGATCATTTCAATCCATACTAGAAAGACTTTCCCCTAATGCCATTAAAATGCAGATTCCAGACGGCCATGAAGATAAGTTTACAGGCGTAGTCGATCTTTTGACCAGGCAATTCATTCAATTTGAAGGCGATCGAGGCGAAAAGGTTGTCAAAAAAGAGATTCCGCCGGAATTGAAAGATCAGGCCGAAAAAGAAAGAGCTATTCTTATCGAGAAGATCGTGGAGACAAACGACGAAGCTATGAGTGAGTACCTTGAAGGTAAAGAGATATCTCTCGAAAGATTAAGAAGTATTTTGAGGGCGGCAGTGGTGGAGGATAAGCTCTATCCGGTCTTCTGTGGCTCGGCTTTGAAGAACAAGGGTGTCCAGCTGGTTTTAGACGCTGTGGCATATTACCTTCCTTCTCCTCTAGATCTTGATCCTGAAAAAGGAACAAATCCGAAAACCGGGGCCGAAGAGGTCAGGGAGCCAAATGATTCTTCTCCTTTTTCAGCTTTGGCTTTTAAAGTCGCCAATGATCCATATGTCGGTCAATTAACATTTTTCAGGGTCTACTCAGGGGTAGTCACCGCCGGGTCATATATTTTAAATACCATGACTGGAGATCAAGAGAGATTAGGGCGGATTCTCCAGATGCACGCTAACCAGCGAGAAGAAATCAAAGAAGTTTATGCTGGCAATATCGCCGCGGCCGTGGGCTTGAAAAGCACTAAAACCGGGGACACCTTATGTGATCCTGACAGTCCAATCATTCTTGAAAAAATCGAAGTCCCTGAGCCAGTGATTTCTTTACGTATTGAACCCAAGACTAAAGCCGACCAAGAGAAAATGGGGATTGCTCTCAGAAAGCTTTCGGATGAGGATCCAACATTCAGAATTAAAACAGATGCGGAAACAGCCGAGACTATCATCTCTGGGATGGGGGAACTTCATCTTGAGGTTATCGTTGATCGGATGAAAAGAGAATTCGGAGTCGAAGCCAATGTTGGCCGACCTCAAGTCGCCTACAAAGAAACAATAACCGCTCAGGCTCAAGCTGAGGGCAAATACATTCGCCAGTCCGGCGGCCGAGGTCAATATGGCCATGTTTGGCTTAAAGTTGAACCTAAAGAGCGGGGATCAGGCTATGAATTTGTTGATGAGATTAAAGGCGGTGTGGTTCCCGAAGAATTTATCACTCCAACAGAGAGAGGGATAAGAGAGGCGATGGATAAAGGGGTTGTGGCTGGGTTTCCTTTAGTTGATTTGCAAGTATCTTTGTATGATGGCTCATATCACGAAGTCGACTCTTCAGAAATTGCTTTTAAGATTGCCGGGGCGATGGCTTTACAAGAGGCTGTTAAAAGAGCCAAACCAGTTCTTCTTGAGCCGATCATGAAAGTAGAGATTGTCATGCCTGAAGCTTCGATGGGCGAAGTGACGGGTGACCTTGCTTCTCGAAGAGGTCAGATTTTAAGCATAAACGATAGAGGATCTTTAAGCCTTAAAGTGGTAGATGCCAGAGTCCCGCTGGCTGAAATGTTCGGCTACGCAACTTCTCTTAGATCTTTAACTCAGGGCCGAGGAACATTCTCCATGGATTTTAACCACTACGAGCCGGTACCCAATAACATCGCCCAGCAGATTATCGACGGGAAGAAATAGACGGAAATCTTCAAAAAGTCAGCCTCAAAACAGGTTGACTTTCTGTTTAGAAAGGAGTATAATATAAGGGTGGAGGCATCAGATGAACTTTGACATTATTGAGAGGTGGCTGAACGCCCTGGACGACTATTTCCGGACCCCTGAGGGTCCCGGTATGGTCGCCGCGGGGATCGTGTTCTTCTGGGTCGGGCTCTTCTTCGTGATCGGCCTCATCCGAGGCCATCTTTGGCCAAAGCGCCGCAACGGCGTCTTCTACGTCTCCGACTGGCTCGGCCAGTTGGCGGCGGTCGAGATGGTGCCCCTGATTTTCATGGGGCTTGGACTTGTGCCATTTCTGCCCGCGGTTGGCTGTATCGGCAATCCAGAGGGCAATCTCGGATTCGACTGCGGCGGTCCGAGAGACGACTGCGCGACATGCGCTGGTATCACTGTCTACGATGCGGCGCGCCAGATTCGGTGGATTCCCAGCCTGATGAACGCCTATGCAACT
>DATDZX010000018.1:0-11692 GCA_036516715.1 Minisyncoccota bacterium
ATGGTCGGCAGAACCCAAATCATCGGATGTTGGCGCCGGCGCATCTTAAAGCGTTCGTTGAGGTCTATTATTCATAGGATTAATTTTCTAAATAGTAAGGGAAGATTGGGCCGATAAACGGCCCTTAAATATTAAAATGAGAAGGCCACGCGGTTTGCGTGGCCGTTCTCGTACATCTTGTGCCGCCCTAGAAGAGCGGCGTGTTGGTGATTGGCAAGCCGATCTTCTCCCACCCCCACCATGCAAAGATGAGAGCGAAGAGAATCCAGAAGAACATCCTGCGAGCGCCCTTGCCGGACATCCCTTGGGCGAAGAAGAACAGCAGGAAGGCCATCGTCATGGCGTCGACGCCGCTGATCGCTACTGACGCTGAGAAGCCCACCGTCATGATTCCGCTCACGAGTTTGGCGACGAATGAGGGCCCGAAGGCGATCATCGCCGCATAGCCGATGTGGAGGGCCATCTTGGCCCAGCGTTTCTTGAGTCCGTAGTAAACCGCCATCAGGACGGCGACCAAGGCGACGCCCGCGGCCAGTTTCAGAATGGTCAGGCTGTAACTTGGGATCATCTTTGGCTCCTTCTGTAGAAAGGTTAGGTCGAAACTTGTACGAGAAACTTCATATATCCGTTAAGGTACTGCTCCAATCTCAATGCTTCTAGTATATCATAAAATAGCCAAAAAGTCAAAAAGAAGTGGAAAACTAACCTTTTCTTTTTAATGATCCTGGGTTAGAATACAAAACGTGTTAGAATACGAGAAAAACAAAGCCCTTTTGTACATCTATGCTGGAGCCGGAGGAGTAGATGCCCAGGATTGGGCATCAATGCTTCTCAAGATGTATATGCGTTTTTCTCAAAAGAAGGGCTGGGCATTCTATTTGCTTCACCAGTCATTTGGCGAACAAAGCGGTACCAAAAGCGCGACCGTGGAAATAAAGGGAGAGAATGCGTATCAGACCCTTAAGGGAGAGGGCGGAGTCCATAGATTAGTTAGGATCTCACCTTTCTCGGCTAAGGATCTTAGACACACCTCATTTGCTTTAGTTGAGATTCTTCCGGAGATAATACCTCAGAGGATGGATATTAATCAGAAGGAGCTTAAGGTTGATACTTTTAGATCATCCGGCCCCGGGGGGCAGAATGTGAACAAGCTGGAAACGGCGGTCAGGATCACCCATGTCCCAACGGGGATATCGGTGGCTGTCCAATCAGAAAGGTCCCAGGCTCAGAACAAAGAAAAGGCGATGCAGTTATTGGCTTCACGCTTAGCCCAGAAGATGGAAGAGTCCCAAGCCAAAGAAGTTTCTGAACTGAAAGCCCTCTCCGCTCCTGGAGCCATTGAATGGGGGAGCCAGATAAGGTCATACGTCTTAAACCCCTATCAGATGGTCAAAGATCATCGGACGGGGGTCAAATCAGCCCAGCCAGATAAGGTCCTAGATGGGGAGCTGGATAAATTCATTTCAACGCCATGATAGAATACAAGGATGTCTCAGCAATCTATGAAGGCGATTTCGTGGCTTTGGACCATGTCAATTTAGATATCAAAGACGGGGAGTTCATTTCCTTGGTCGGCCCTTCCGGAGCCGGCAAATCTACCCTCTTAAAGCTTTTGACCAGGGAGCTGAGGCCTAATGACGGCAAAGTCATCGTTGATAGTGTTGATCTCTCAGAGCTTTCAAATGCCGAGATACCGCTTTTAAGGAGAAAGATCGGGACGGTTTATCAAGACTTTAAGCTTTTAGCCAAGAAGAACGCTTTTGAGAATGTGGCCTTTGCTCTTGAGGTATCAGGCGTCGAGCCAGAGGTCATTAACGATGACGTGCCTAAAGTTTTAAATATTGTTAGCTTGACTGAGAAATCTAAAAACTTCCCCCACCAGATGTCTGGCGGAGAAAGGCAAAGACTAGCCATCGCTAGAGCCTTGATCCATCGGCCTAAGATTATCTTAGCCGATGAGCCGACGGGGAATCTCGATCTGGTCAACAGCTATGATGTGGTAAAATTGCTTATGAAGATAAACGAATTCGGGACAACAGTAATCCTGGCGACCCATAACCGGGAAATCGTGAACGCCATTGGGAAAAGAGTCGTGACCATGGAAAGAGGCAAGGTCGTCAGGGATCAAGTCGAGCAAGGCAAATACATTATCTAAATGAGAAAAGCATTTATCAGGGTATTTAAAACCGGCTGGACTAGTTTCAAAAGAAATAGCTATCTTAGCTTAGGCACGACTGGGGTAATGACTTTAGTCTTGCTCCTTTTTTCCGGCTTGATGGTGGTCAATTTCCTTTCCAATGAGATTGTCCGGGGAATTGAGAACCAGATCGATGTCAGCGCCTATTTCAAAGAGGAAGCGCCGGAAGAAGAGATTCTCCAGATGAAGACTGACCTCGAAAAGTTGCCTGATGTCCAGAGCGTGGCATATATTTCCCGGACTCAAGCCCTAGAAGATTTTAAATCAAAGAACGCCGGCAAGGCCATTATTGAGCAATCACTGGCTGAGCTAGATTTCAATCCTTTGCAAGCCTCTCTCGTCGTCAAAGCCAAAGATCCCCAGAACTATGTCTCCATTGTCCAATACCTGGAGGGTAATAAATACAGGACACTGATTGACAAGATAACGTATTATGAGAATGAAATTGTTATCAAAAAGGTTCAGAATATATCAAACGGCATTAGGAATTGGGGATTAGTAGCCACCATGGTTTTAGCTGTTATCGCCATCTTGGTTACTTTTAATACTATCCGCTTGACGATATACAATCAGAAGCAAGAGATAGAGATCATGCGCCTAGTCGGCGGATCATACTGGCACGTCAAAGCCCCCTACCTCATAGAGGGGGGATTGTATGGTTTGTTTGCCTCTTTAGTTACCATTGTTATTTTCTATCCCTCTCTCTACGCTATTTCCTCTAAGTTTGGAGTCTTGATGCCGGGCATAAACATTTTGGCATATTTCGGATCAAACGCTTTGCAATACATATCAATCATTCTTTTGGCCGGCATCCTCTTGGGGGTTCTCTCAAGCTTTGTGGCTATTAGGAGGTTCTTAAGAGTATGACGCATGTAGAACTTCCAAAGAATGATGTCGATAGGATGGTGGAGGCTTTTATCGAAAAGAAGTGGCGAGATAGGATCCAGAAAGCAGAGGAAGCTCAAGAAAAGGTGATGATTAAGGTAAAAAGAAAAGACGGATCAATTGAAGACGGCTGGGAGCTCTATGATATCAGAGATAATGATGCCGGAGGAACGATAGTAAAGCTCGCTGTTGCCAAGAAGATCATTCCTGGCAAGCCGGATGGTTTGCGTCGGTTCATCCCTTTAATTGAACTTGAGGCTCTTAATTCCGGAGGAGAGAAGGGATAGGGCGGGAGACTGGTCAAAGTCGTTGAAAGAACGTCTTTTTTGTTGTAAAATATCTAGATTGTTACATATTTGCGGGGTCGGCTAATAGTAGGCCACGACTCTCTGAAAGTCGGTATCTTGGTGCAAGTCCAAGCCCCGCAGCCAAAGTTTTTCTTCCCGGATTTTATGTATTACCTTTATTTGATCGAATGCAAAGATAAAACTATTTATACTGGGATAACAACCGATCTTGTTCGAAGATTTAAAGAACATAGCTCCGGGAAAGGTGGGGCATACACAAGGTCAAAGAAAATAAAAAGGATTTTATATACTGAAAAATTTGACACTCGGGGACAAGCTCAGAAACGTGAGTTTGAAATAAAGGGTTGGCGCCGAGAGAAAAAATTGATGTTAATAAAATAGGGAATATAGTATTAGGAGGTCGGAGAACCAATGAGTACAATCTTTATCACAGGATCAAGCGGAGTTGGGAAAACACCTTTAGTGAAGATTCTAAAATCTGTACTGTCGGAGAACTTTGATGTGCACGATCTTGATGAAAAACTTATCGAGGCGGATAGAACTAAACCGAATTGGTTATACGATTGGAGAAACAAGGCAACTCAATATTTTGTTGATTTAGCTCTTGAGAATGCGAAACAGAATAAATCGACTATTATTTGTGGGGTTATTTGGCCCTCAGAAGTTCAGGCGGTTCCTGATATTAAAGTAGCTCCACCAATTAAATTTATATTTCTTGATGTCGAACCGGATGAATTAAGAAAGCGTTTCTTTGCTCGCCGGTGGTCTGATGAAAGCAAAATCACCGATCTGCAAAAGGATACCGGGATGACGCCGGATGAATATATCCAGCAGAATACAATAGAAGTAGCTAGGCTTAGAGAAGAATGTATTGAGAATGGGGCAATGGTTATTGATACGACTAATCTTGATTCGAAAACAGTTGCTATGGAAATAAGAGGTTATTTATTAAACTAGTGGACGCCAAAGCGGGTCATCTCTGGCTCTGGGCTGAGGCGGCAATCAAATTATGGAAAACATTAATCAAACAGGAACTCTAGAAGACAAAAGAGGGGATTCTGATTTTGAACTTTATGGCGAGGATTTTGATATTGAAAATTATGATTAATTATGCTATCATTTAGTTATTATGAAATATAGAAATACCCTTCAAAAAGGCTCGGTTAGATTTATTATCTTTAAAGAAGGCGACACATGGTATGGCATTTGTCTCGAATTTAATATTGTAGAATCAGGGGATACTCCCAGAGAAGCAATGGTCCTTCTTTTCGAGTCTGTTCAAGGCTATTTGGAATCTGCAAAAAGAATTAAGGCTAGGCCGAATATTTTAAATCAAAAATCGGATCCGGAATATGAAGACATGTGGTTTAATCTTCAAGAAGCCAAGAAGCAGAATAAAAAACTCGACTCAGTTTATACCTATGGACAAATGATGATTCCACAAGCAATGAAGGAACAATCATTTGCCGCAATGTAAAATGCCCAGGGGTTTATATAATTGGATAGCTGAAGAGGTCGTGCGCTTTCTGAAAGTGCACGGCTTTTCTTTAAATTATACAAAAGGAAGCCACTATTATTATGTTGGTCATTATGGAGGCACATTTAGGCAGGTTTCGGTGCCTTTTCATGGTTCGCGTGCACTGAAACCTAGAACTCTAAAAAGCATTATTCTTCAGTCCGGAATTCCAAAAAACAGGTGGCTGAATAAGTAAGAAGCCGGGACATAGTTTTTAAAACATGATCTCCCATATTACATTTATGGTCATAATTACCAGAATTATTATAGGTTTAATAATCGGAGGGATATACTACATTATTGACCGCACGCTTTTTAGATATCTTGGCTCAGATAGCTTTGTCGGCTGGCCGGAAGCATTGGTCTTGGGAATAGTTTTCGTGTTTGTGAATGCGTATATCAGTAAGATTATGAATCGAAATAAGGTTGAGATTGGTGATATAAACAAAGAACGCCGTCAGAAAAAAGAAGAGATTAAGACTAAAATAATCGATTTGCTCAAACAAAAGGGCCAGGTTAAGAATGATGAGATCGAGAGGCTATTTAATGTCTCAGATTCCACCGCCACCAATTATCTCGAGGAGCTGGAGAAAGAGGGTAAAATAACCCAAATAGGCAAAGAAGGTCGATCAGTTATATACAAGACAAACGGCTAAATCGACGATTTAGCCGTTTAATGCCTACAATATGAATAAACTCTCGCAGGAGCAAATCCATATCTTTTTAGAAAAATACCGTCAGACAGTTGCGGTACCGTATCCAAAAGGGCGTCAGATCTTACTTTGCCCTATCGGGTTAGTCGGTGCTGGTAAGACGACGGTCATGAAACCTTTAGCCGAGAGACTTGGCTTAGTCAGAATCTCAGGAGATGAAATTAGAAAGATGCTAAAGGAAAACGGTTTTATAAATAACCGGGTAGACGAAATTGCGTTCCCAGTCATTGAGTCATTTCTAAAGGAAGGCTACGGCGTAGCCGTTGATTCTGATTGCATCGCCAAAAGAGAGAAGATAGAAAAGAAAGCTTCCGAACTAAATATCCCCATAGTCTGGATCCACATTGCCCCGCCCGAAGAATTTATTATCAATAAGCTTAAGAATTACCCCCATTCCTGGCTTTTTAAGAACGCCGATGAAGCCATTAAGAACTATGAATCAAGAAAACCACTACATACAAAATTAGATTTTAATTTTGTATACACCTTTGATCCCTCCCGACCAGATATCAATGATCAAATCGATAAGGCAGCGGAGATTATTCGAAATCTCCCCTAGCCATTGATTCTTTTTAAGGGAGTGGTATCTTTCAAGAAAAATACCCATGATCCAATTCATCATCTATCTCGCCATCTTTATCTTCCTAATCAGCATTAGGCAGGTAAACCAATACCAGAGGGGAGTCAGATTCACCATGGGCCGATACACCGGCATCATGAATCCAGGCTGGCGCCTCATCTTCCCCATCTTTCAATCCCACAAAAAGGTGGATATGAGAGTCAAAGCTGTGGATGTGCCTGATCAGAAAGCGATAACGAGAGACAACGTCTCCGTCACCGTCAATGCTGTTATATATTACAAAGTCCAATCAGCCGAGAAAGCCATATTGGAAGTCGAGAACTTCCAATATGCCATTTCCCAATATGCCCAAACGACGATGAGAAACATCGTCGGCGAGGTCAGCCTCGATGAGCTCTTAGTCAATAGAGAAAAACTGGCTGAAAGAATAAGGGAGATAGTCGATAAAGAAACGGATGCCTGGGGGCTTAAAGTGAGCAATGTGGAACTGAAGGATATTAGCCTGCCTTCTGATATGGAAAGAACCATTGCCAAACAAGCTGAAGCTGAAAGAGAAAAGAGGGCCGTTATTATAAACTCCGAGGGAGAATTGGCGGCTGCCCAGAATATGGCCGAAGCGGCCAAGATTCTTTCTTCCGTTGACGGTGCCCTTCATTTAAGGACTCTTCAATCAATCAATGACATATCATCTGATCAATCCAACACCGTGGTCTTTACGGTGCCTTTGGAGATAATGAAATCGTTTGTCGGATTTATCAATAGCAAAAAAACTGAATAGATTGACGAAAAGCAGCTAAAGCGATAACGTGAGGCTGCTTTTTGATTCATTATGTTGAAAGAGCACCTTACCAACTTATTCAACAACGTCGCTACCTTTAAAGGATTTGACGAGGATACCAACAAGAACCCCTACCTTGTTTATCTTGGCGATGATGAATATCGATCAATCCTCTGGGAAGGTGTGTATGAGGGCCAAAGAGCGATGATGACCGTTTCTCCCTTTGAAGACCTGGCTGATGCAAACCTTGATCTCCAAGCATACTCTAGGGCCAGGCATTCTCTAGAGATAGAATACCCGGACGCCTTGGTTATTCCTGAGATATTAGCTGCTGACTTTTGGTCTGATAGCATGTGGCAAGCGTGGTATCGAATTCAAGCCCTTCCACCTGAGGGGAAAAGAATCGTACCGATGAACAGGTATCCTGTAGTGACAGACGGCGAACTTAATACCCTTCTCCGTATCTTTAGCCACACTAAGGCTGTATTTAAACGGGTCCGAGGCTTCCAGGTCCGAAAGATGACTTGCACGGAATATTTCTTCAGCACGCTAAATAAAAGATTAGAAGACGTGAGAAGATTTGCTCCTAAACAATTTCTAGATGAAGATAGCAGAGATTGGAGAATGCACCAATTGATCCAGCGAGCCCAAATAATCCGGATGGAATATTTCTTCGGTCTCTTTGGAGTGACCGATATCATTGAAAGCGCTGGTCGCTATTACATCTGGAATGTCGATATAAAACATATGCCGGCGGGCATGCCTATTGCGTATGCAGTCTGGAATCTCATCCTCTATGGCCTTAAGAATTTATCGCAAAAAGAATTTTCTCTTGCGTTAAAGCGATGGATTGAATATTTTTCAGAGTCTAGATACCTAAACGAAGCCGAGAAATATGGCTTTAATCCCTGCTTAGCTGAAAGAATATTCAGTACCCTCATAATTGATCTTCCCGCTGCCAGGAGTCCTTTTCGTGGGCTAAGCGAACGCAAGTTGCGGGCGCATACTAAGCTTCTTGATAAAGAAACTTCTGGACTACTTCCCATACCGGGCTTGTGATGATAGGATGGGGCCATACCAATGGCCTCTTTTTCATACTACTCAAGGAAAATAAAGAAAAGCCCCATTGTGATGGTCAAGAACTTTATTCTTCTTGAGTGTTTAGGCGCCATATTTTTCTTCATCTCCGGCTCCTTGATATATTACGCCAAGATATACAGATCCCTGCCGATAGCAAAGGTTCTATCATTCAGCCTAGCTGAGATAATCATTCTTCTCATGGCAGAAATTGTTTTAGTGATGTATATATTCCTCCGTTGGCATCGAGAATCCATATCCATCGAGTCCGGAAGGTTGGTTCACGAAAAAGGAGTCTTTTTCCGGAAAAAGACGGTTGTCCCTTTTGAAAGCGTTTTAACGGCCAGCTTTGCCAAGGGACCGATAAGTAAAAGAATCCATTGTGGCACCCTCATTCTCCAAGGCAAAGAAAAAAAATGGTCTTTCTCATACATCCCTGATGTTGAGCATCATGTCGCCTCGATCATGGATCATAAAAAGTCAATCCACTCCTCCCAAACTTTTGATCTCAACGAGGTAGTTCAGAACGGGGAGCATGAAAGGCTGGAATTCAAATCAAGCTTTCGTTGGGATGTAAAGCAGGGGAAGGTGAATAAGGCGATGGAGAAATCAACCATGAAAACCGTTGCCGCCTTTATGAACTCAAAAGGCGGCCATCTAATTCTAGGAGTCAGCGATCAGGGGAATGTTATCGGTTTAGATGATGATTTTAAAACATTGGGCAAGCAGAATGGGGATGGATTTGAGATCCATTTTTCGCATATTTTCCACGGTATGATTGGTAGTGAATTCAGACAATACCTCCAATTGGCCTGGCAGAAGGTGGAGGGCAAGACATGTTGCCTGGTGACCATCTCGCCCAGCCCCGTTCCGGTCTACCTTAAAGAGGAAGAGAAAGAAGAGTTCTTTATCCGAACTGGCAATGGTACTACTTCTCTCCGTTTTAGCGAAGCCTCGGCATATATTAACAGCCGTTTTACTGCCCGGCTCCTCTAATGCGCCTTCGTCCCTTTTTAATTGTTATCACCCTTCTTTTCTTCGCAACCCTCCTTCTTTTTAAGGGCAGCACTGAAATTTTAGAAATATTTCATATCTCTCCCTCGCCGACTCCTAAAAAGGAAGTTTCAATGATTTTCGTGGGTGATATTATGCTTTCTCGTTCAGTCGGCAAGAAGATGGTTGAGACAAATGATTTTTCGTATCCTTTTAGGAAAATATCAGATTTTCTTTCCTCGGCCGACATAACATTCGCCAATCTTGAGACGCCAGTATCAGATCGGGGCGTCAAAGTCGGCAGCATCTATTCTTTTCGGACCGATCCTCGGGCGATGGCCGGCTTAATCCAGGGAGGGATTGACGTTGTTTCGCTGGCCAATAACCATATCTGGGATTACGGCCGCCAAGCCTTTACCGATACCATGGAGCATTTAAAGAATGCCGGCATATCATATATCGGCGCAGGGGAATATGCCGAAATACGAGAGGGCGTCGTAAAAGATATTCATGATACTAAGATCGGGTTTCTGGCATACACCAATCTGGCTCCCCAAGGGGTCCAAGCATCGCCTGAAAGGCCAGGCGTCAGCAATCTTGATGAGGAGCTCATGGTCCAGGATATCCAGAATCTTAAACAAAAATCAGATATTGTCGCTGTTTCATTCCATTGGGGAGATGAATACAAAACAGAACACAACATATTCCAAGAACGCATCGCTGAAATAGCCATTGATGCCGGGGCTGATCTCATCATCGGCCATCATCCCCATGTTGTCCAAGAAGTCGAAAAATACAAATCAGGCTGGATTGCGTATAGTCTTGGCAACTTCATCTTCGATCAGAACTTTTCAAAAGAAACCATGACGGGCTTAGCTTTGAAAGTAATTCTAAAAGACAAAAAAGTTAACCAAGTAGAAAGCCTTCCCATCCACATTTCCCAAGAGTACCAGCCTTCCCTCTAAATGAATCTTAGGATACGATATGGCCATGGCATATCGTGAAAGAGCTATCCTGCTTCTTGAGCAGAAATTGAAAAGCGTGAATCTTCGGAAACATTGTTTGGCCGTGGAGGCGATCATGGGCGAATTAGCCTCCCATTTCGGGGAGCCTCAAGAAAACTGGAAGCTTTCCGGCTTGCTCCATGATGTTGATTACGAAGAAACACAAGACCGAATCCATTTGCACAGCCAAATGGCTTCAGAATGGCTTTTGGGCGAAGGTTTCCCGCCGGCAGTGGCCCATGCCATTTTAGTCCACAATCAAGCCCATGGGGTGACGGCTGAGACTCAAATGGAAAGAGCCCTAATCTATGCCGATGCTTTGTCCGGCCTCATTGTCGCCTCAGCCTTGGTTTTGCCTTCAAAGAAGATCGCTGATCTTAAGACCGAGAATGTCTTAAGAAGATTCAAAGAGAAAAGCTTCGCCAAAGGCGTCCATCGGGAAGAAATCCTTCTCTGCGAAAAAGACAGGCTTACCCTGGAAGAGTTTATTTCTTTAGGGATTCAGGCCCTACAGAAAGAATCAGAAGCAATCGGCCTTTAAGAGGCTTTAGCGATGACATACTTATACCCACCTTCGGGCGAAAGGGTGATGATAAGGTGGCCAAGCTTTGAGTCATATATCTTAGAAGCAGAGGACCACTTTACCATATCGAAGATCTGCTTAAGCTCATCCCAATTGAGAGCCTGGATATATTTTAAGATCTCAGGATCGCCTTCGAATTCGTAGCCTTGGACTTTAATTGTTTGGGTTGTTGTTTCCATAGAATCATTCTAAAACTTTAGAGGAAAAATACAATGAACAGGATCATCGCCCATTTGGATATGGATGCCTTCTTTGCTGCCGTCGAGGAAAAAGACAATCCTCAATTTAAGGGTTGCCCGATCGTGGTCGGGGCAGATCCAAAAGGCGGCCAGGGCAGGGGAGTTGTTGCTACCGCCAATTACAAAGCCAGGGCTTATGGCATCCATTCGGCCATGCCGATTACGAAAGCTTGGGCTCTCGCCCAAGAAGCTATTAAGAAAGGTTTACCCCAGACTATCTTTCTGCCAGGCAATGGAAAGCGTTATAGCCAAATTTCAGATGCAGTGATGCGAATTTTCAAAAAAGAAATACCGATAATGGAACAAACAAGCATCGATGAAACCTTTGGCGACGTGACCTTTATAGGATCTTTTGAAAAAGCCGAAAGGCTTTGCAGAAAGATTAAGAAGGAGGTAATTAAATCAGAGGGCTTGACTGCCTCAGTTGGCCTAGGACCAAATAGGCTGATTGCCAAGATTGCTTCTGGACGGCAGAAGCCTGACGGCTTGACTGTCGTTACTCCGGAAATGGTTGAGTCATTCCTTGAGCCTTTGAATATAAGAGAATTGCCAGGAATAGGGCCAAAGACGGAAATTGCTTTTAAAAAACTAGGAATAAGCAGGATAAGGGAGATAAAGAAATTTACTTTGGCGGAGATGAAATCTAAATTTGGGAAATGGGGTATGGATTTGTATTATAAATCGCGGGGTATCGACGAGGCACCGGTTGGCCAAGAGTGGGTCCGCCAATCAATCGGTGAACAAGTTACTCTAGAGGAAGATACCCTGGATCCAAATATTCTTCTGCCTCTAATTAAAGATATTGTTGAGAGCGTTTTT